>NZ_VCIW01000013.1 GCF_005765165.1 Paenibacillus antri
AAAGCATCTAAGCGTGAAGCCCCCCTCAAGATGAGATTTCCCTGCTTGAAGACCCCATGTAGACGACGTGGTTGATAGGTTCGGGGTGGAAGCGCGGCAACGCGTGGAGCTGACGAATACTAATCGGTCGAGGACTTATCCAACATTTTCGGATGAACATCTCAAGTTTCGCATCCAGTTTTCAAGGGGCAACATTCCTTGAAGCATCGCGTATGGGCCCATAGCTCAGCTGGGAGAGCGCCTGCCTTGCAAGCAGGAGGTCAGCGGTTCGATCCCGCTTGGGTCCACCAATATTCCCTGATAGCTCAGTTGGTAGAGCACTCGACTGTTAATCGAGTTGTCACAGGTTCGAGTCCTGTTCGGGGAGCCATTATGGCGGCGTAGCTCAGCTGGCTAGAGCGTACGGTTCATACCCGTAAGGTCGGGGGTTCGATCCCCTCTGCCGCTACTTACATATCGGCCCGTTGGTCAAGGGGTTAAGACACCTCCCTTTCACGGAGGTAACAGGGGTTCGAATCCCCTACGGGTCACCAATTCGTCGCGGGGTGGAGCAGTCCGGTAGCTCGTCGGGCTCATAACCCGAAGGTCGTAGGTTCAAATCCTGCCCCCGCAACCAAATTTAATCGCGGAGCCGTGGTGTAGAGGCCTAACATGCCTGCCTGTCACGCAGGAGACCGCGGGTTCGAATCCCGTCGGCTCCGCCATCGTTTGTGCCCTTAGCTCAGCCGGATAGAGCGTTTGACTACGAATCAAAAGGTCGGGAGTTCGAATCTCTCAGGGCACGCCATTTTCGTATCATGAATTAGGAAATGCATAAACTGTTCGCCATTTATCGGTGGGAACGGTTTTTTTGTATTCTCCAGCCCTTTTCCCATAGTCCGGGCTTCTGCCGATTGTTGCGGCGGTCCCGCATCCGTTACCATTGCATTGTATTGTCAGGATGGAGGGATTGCGGACGTTCCGTTCGGCTCGTTGGAAGGAAGGGTGAAGAGACATGGAATTCGAAAGGCAGGAGCGAGAGCGGGAAGTGCGCGAACTGCTCGACCGCGGATACGACCTATTCAAGAATGGCGACTACGAACAGGCGCGGGCGGTGTACGCGAAGGCTGTGGAGCTGGCGCCCCGGAGCGCGGAAGCGCACGCATGGTTGGCCGCGGCATACGGTCGTCTGATCGACGAGGCGTGGAACTTGAAGGATAAGATCAAGCTGCTGCCGTTGTTGGAGGAGGAGATCGCGACCGCTCTCGACATCGACCCGGCGCTGCCGCTCGCAAGGCGCATGTACGGGGCTAAGTTGCTCAATACGCCGGATATGCTCGGCGGAGATCCGGCTGCGGCTGCGGTCGAATTCCGGTATTGTATCGAGAAGGGCATGGACGATGCGGATATCTGGGTGTTCCTGGCGGAATGTTACTTGAAATCGGACGAACCGGAGCAAGCGATAACCGCACTGCGGGAGGCGCTCGCGCGCGAGCCGCAACACGAGCAGGCGCTCCGTTGGTTGGAAGAAACGAGGAAAACGCAAGAATAAAAAAGAAAGCCCTAAGCCGTCATAAGGCTTAGGGCTTTCTTGCGTGCGGGAAATGGTCAGTCGTAAAAACCCGATGTAATGTCCGCGGAGTCGACGGTCTGCAGGCGTCGCAATCCTCCGTCCATAAGCTCTTGTCCTGCGGCAAAGACACCGGCCTTCAGCGCTTCGGAGAACTTCCCGAGCGTGACGGCGGAAGTTTGGTTCTCGGCGTTCCCGCCTATCGCTCTCAGTTCGCTGCTGGTCCGTTCGACGCCGGCTCTGACGGCGGCTGCGACGATCGGCTTCATCTCTCGTTGGACTTGCTTCAAGGCTCTCTTCATGAAGGAGCTTTTCTTCGCCATGCATATCACCTCCTTTCCTAAGGACTTCGGACGGGAGGCCTAACGGCGGCGGCGCTTCTTCCTCTTCTTCCGACGTTGTTCTTCCCTCCGACGGGCCTCCTCCTCTTTCTTTCGTTGGTTTTCCGCCCAAGTTTGGAGCGCTCTAGCGGTCGCTTGCGCGGCGATGCCGAGCAAAATCGAAGAGGCGCCGCTCTCCTGGGGGACGACTTCCACCTCCGGCTTGCCGGCGAGGGATTGAAGCCGTTCCGTAACGAGCCGTCGAAGTTCCGGATCAATGGACATGCCATCCAATTTTCTCAAGGTTGCTATCGCATCCCGGTTTCGTCCGATTCGGCTGTAGGCATCGCCAAGATCATAGACGAGCTGCGAGTATTCCTTGTCCGTGAAAGAGACTTCATTCCGTTCTTTACGATCGACGAGGTAGGCGAAGTCTTCGATCGCCGTCGCCGTTCGGCGGAAGTGCTTCTCCGGCAGTTTATTGCACGCCTTCCCGCGGAGCACGCGAATCATGTCGTCCTTCGGGCTGGCGCGTACCGCGGCGTCGAGCAGCTTCAAGCCGGCTTTCGACCACCGCAGCTTCTCCAGCGGCTTCGTCTTGTCCCGGGCCATCAGAATCATTATGCTGCCATGGTAGGCGTCCGCGAGCGGATCGCCGGGATGCTTCGCGCGCAGCCGCTCCAATAAGCGATGCGCTTCGAGCACGGCGGCCTCGTCGCCGGCCAGGCCGTCCTGGTACAACGGGAGGATCGACTCGAGCGTAACGCCGGCGTCGGTAACGTGAGCTTGCGTAGGATCGGTCAATGGATTCCTTCCTTTCTAGACTAATGAGATGGAGCCCGCTTACCGGCGTTCCGGTAGGCGGTGGCCAAATGTTGCCTTAGCTCCTCGGCTTGTTTGGGCGTTAATTTATCGCCTTTCTTCTCAAGCAAATATGTGAAGTCTTCGATCGCCGTCGCGGAGCAGCGGAAGAACGACTCGGGCAGCCGCAGGCAAACATGCGCGCGCAGCAGCCGAATCTCCTTGCGGGTCGGATCCATCGATACGGCTCGATGCAGCGCATCCAGACCTTCCTGCGCCTTCTCGGCCTTCTCGAGCGGGTGCGCGGCGTCGCGCCCCAACAACGCCATCGAGCTGCCGTAATACGCTTCGATCAACGCATTGTCCGGTTCGAGCTCCCGGAGCTTACGCAGGATCTCGTTCGCGTTCTTCACCGCTTTCTTGTCTCCGTCCACGCCTCGGCTATGAAGCCTCTTGGCTTCCTCCAATTGCTTCTTTACGGTGTTGTCTTTCGTCATATTCGATCAACCTCCCGGAGATGGTTCCGCATCGACGACGAGAATCTGGTACACCTGTTGCGCCGGTAGCGGTACGAAACGGGAGATTCTGTACTCGGGATGATAGACGTAAATCCCGCCGTCCAAGCTGCAATTCGAAAACTCGTGCGGGATGCGCAGCACATGCCTCATCCGGCTCTGCCCGATAAAGATCGTGCGATCCGCGAAGGCGAGACCGCGCGTAAAGCCCGGCAGCCGAATCGAAGTTCCGTGATTTCCGTCTCCTTCGACGACGGCGCGGAACGTCATCGAATCGCAATACGCCAGCCGTCCGTCCCGCACCGTAACCGTGTGAGGCATATAAAGCCCCCCTGTCACGACGTGTTCCGCCGGTTCGACGACGAGGCTTCCGTCGGGCCGGAAGTCGGTCAGGTCGACGGCGACGATCGCGCCGTGTTTGCCGGTCGGGTCTAAATACCATCGATCATAGGGAGAAAACATAGAGACGTATAAGGTGTGCCCATGCAGCCAAATATCGTTCAGATGGAGGACGTCTTTGTCGGACGCATGGAACCGGATTTCTCCCGTTCGCCGGAACGTCTCGACTTCGTAGCAGCCGACCGTATTCGTCGCCGTCTCCACGATCAACGCATGCGAATCGCTCCAACCGGATACTCCGTGAAAATCGAGCTTTCGGTGCTTCGTCTTGGAGACGAGCCGGAATCGACGGTCCAAGGCGAGGATGTGATTGTCGTCGGTCGCCACGATCAATCGTTCCCCGGCCCAGGCCATCCCCGAGCAAGTGCCCGCGTACAGCTTCTTCATCTCGTTCTTTTCGAAATCCAAATAAAACAACCCGCCTTCGTCGGCTCCGCCGGCCGGGCAGCTGACGAGCAGCCGGGATTCGACATGTCGAAAATCGGGATCCTCCTTCAAGCCGTGCAATAACACGGAATCTCCTCCTTCCTCGCGTTTCTGTCTTTTCATAGTTGTTACCATATGTACTCCAAGCGCTCGGCGGTTGGATGATCTACTCA
Organism: Paenibacillus antri; assembly: GCF_005765165.1. Lineage (NCBI taxonomy): Bacteria > Bacillati > Bacillota > Bacilli > Caryophanales > Paenibacillaceae > Paenibacillus > Paenibacillus antri. The sequence continues at coordinate 4,184 of NZ_VCIW01000013.1, forward strand.
CTTTTCCAAAATTGTACCTTTGTCCGAGTCAAGCCGGATAATCTATGCATCTCTTAAAGAGTAATTAGGGAAAGGAGGGAGAGACGTATGACGAAAGAAAAACGAAGCAAGGAAGAGAAAAAAGCCGCAAAAGCGGATAAGAAACTGAATAAAGGGAACGCTCGCGACACGCGGGAACTAGAGGGCGGAAAAGAACAACCGAGAGAGGAGCATACGGAACAGTAATCTCGCTCTCCGGTCCCTCTAGAGAGAAAGCATAGGAAACGATAGGCAATCTACCTACGATTGAGAGAATCAATCGTTTTTTTATGACCTGCGGCGCGGAGAGCCCAAGGAGGGGTATATGTGTCGAAACGCCATCTTACATGGCATCCGTCCCACATCGGAAGAGAAGAACGCCGACGACTGAACGATCACGGGAGCTGCGTCCTATGGTTCACCGGTCTGTCCGGATCGGGGAAGTCCACGTTGGCCTACGAGGTGGAAAAGGAGCTCTACCGCCTGCGCTGCCGCGCTTACGTGTTGGACGGCGATAACATCCGCCACGGGTTGAACAAAAACCTGGGCTTCAGTCCCGAAGACCGGACGGAAAACATTCGCAGAATCGCGGAAGTCGCCAAGCTGTTCGTGGATGCGGGCATCGTGACGGTGACGGCGTTCATCTCGCCCTATCGGGCGGACCGCGAGACGGCGCGCGCGATGTTCCGCGAAGGGGACTTCATTGAAGTGTACGTGAAGTGTTCGCTCGACGAATGCGAGAGGCGCGATCCGAAGGGGCTGTATCGGAAGGCGAAAGCAGGGGAAATCGCGGATTTCACCGGCGTCTCGGCGCCGTACGAAGCGCCCGACAAGCCGGAGATCGTCGTGTCGTCGGATCGGCAATCGATCGAACAATCGGTCGCGTGCATTATGAATTATTTGCGAAACGGAGGATTCGTATGAAGCTTCAATCTCATAAGATGACGGTTTCCGTCGATGAGCATACCTCCCATTTGGAAGCGTTCAAAGCATTCTTTAAGCGATTGGACGACGAGGGCGTCACGATCGAGAAGCTTCCTCGGGAAAGCATCGACGACTATCACCTGCAAGCGATCAACGCCACGCTGGCGCATGTTTGGGATAACAACGCGTTTTACCGCCAAAGCCTCGTCGAGGCAGGCTTCGCGGAACCGAAGATCGACAGTCTGGAGCAGCTCGCTTCCGTGCCGATGCTGCGGAAGGACGTCATTCGCGGGGATAAAATGAAGATCTTATGCGTCGAGCCGAAGGAGATCGGCCAGGTGCACTTGACGAGCGGCACCTCGGGGAAGCCGATCTACACGTCTTACACGCTTGCGGATCAGTATGTGTACGATCTGCTGCCCAAGTATTTAGAGCTGTTTAAGGAGTCCGACGAAGACGTCGCGGCGATCGCGCTGCCGTACGAGTTCGCGCTTCCGGGTCTCGGATGGCAGCGGCTGTTCCAATTCGCGTTCGGAACGGCGGTGTTGTCGCTCGGGAAAGGGGGGTATATGGCTCCCGTCGACAAGTCGTTGGAATTAATGAAGGAATATCAGGCTACGGTGCTCGCGACGACGCCGTCCTATGCGGCGCTGCTGGCGGAAGAGAGCGAGCGGTATGGCATCAAGCTGGGCGAGGATATTCGGCTGAAGAAAATTTGGCTGACCGGCGAAGGCTGTTCGGCTACGTTCCGCGAGCGGCTGGAGCAGTGGTGGGGCTGCGAGGTGTCGTTCTTCTACGGCTCGACCGAATGCGGAGTCGTCGGTATCGAATGCAGCGAGCATCGGGGTTACCATGTGGCGGAGGGACATGTCAAGGTCGAGATCGTCGATCCGTCCACGGGCAAGAAGCAACCGTACGGCAAGACCGGCGAGATCGTCGTGACGACGCTGCTGCGCGAGGGCATGCCGATGGTGCGTTATCGCAGCGGAGATATCGGTTATTTACAGAAATCCCAATGCGCGTGCGGGATCACCATGGACGTACTTCACTTGCGCGGCCGAATGGAAAGCATGCTGCGCCTCGGCGGCATGGACTACTCTCCGTTCCTCATCGAACACTTCCTGATGGAGTTGCCGGACGTCGGCATGTGGTATCACCTCAAGATGAATCAAGGCGAGCTGACGATCGAAGCGGAGCCGTTCCGAACGACGCTCAGCGACGAACAACTTGCCGACAACATTCGCGAGCATATGGCGGAGAGGATCGGCGTGAATTGCAACGTCGTCGTCAGACGCGATATTCCCCGGACGTTCGGGAAGGCGACGCGCATTTTCCAAAGCTAAGGGTTTCCGATCGATGGGAGAGGAGGTGCACCGATGAACGACAACCATAGAGAACGAGAGCGAAAATTTCAAAGCTTGCTGCAACGCCTACCGAAATCCCCGCTCTATAGGGAGAAGCTGTCCGGGATCCGGCTGCAGGGCATCGGATTGAACCGCATCGGGACGCTGCCGTTCACGACGAAAGAGGAGCTGCGGGCCGCCGGCGTCTTCGGTCATCTGGCGGTCGACCCGAAGGACGTGGCACAGTACCACGAATCGACCGGAACGACGGGGGAGCCTTCCGCCTCCTGGTTCACTCGAGAAGATCTGGAGGTCGGCGGAAGACAGTTGACGGAGTGCGGCGTGAACTTGACCGCCGACGATCTGGTGTTAATTCGATTCCCGTACGCGATGGCGCTGCCGGCGTTCCTGATGCAGGCGGCGGCTTGGCAGACGGGAGCGGGCGTCGTGCCCGCGAGCGGCCGGACGGTCGTGACGCCGTACCCAAGGGTACTGGCGCTCATGAAGCGGCTTCGCGTGACGGTGTTGGCGGGGCTCCCGCGCGAGATGGAGCTGTTGGCCGAGACGGCCCGGCTCGTCGGGATGGATCCGATCCACGATTTTCCCGCGCTGCGGGCGATCTGCGTCGCCGGGGAGTTGACGGGCGATAAGCGGAAGCAGCATCTAGAGAAGCTGTGGGGCGTCCCCGCGTTCAATCTTTACGGTTCTACGGAAACGGGGAATATCGCCGCCATGTGCGAATTCGGAACGATGCATGTCGTGGAGAGGGATTTCTACGTGGAGACGCTGCGAGAAGACGGCGCCGCCCCCGTCGAGTCGGGGGCGAGAGGGTTCGCGGCGGTGACGACGTTGTCCCACCAAGCTTCTCCGCTGCTGCGCTATTTCAATGAAGACATCGTCTCGATCGAGCCGGCCGCTTGCCCTTGCGGACGAACCGGGAGCAAGCTGGTGCATTACGGCAGGGGCAAGGATCGCCTCCGCTTCGGCGACCTCGCGCTAGACGCATTAGACGTCCAGGAGGCCGTCTATTCGTTGTCTCCGGTACCGGATGCATGGCAGGCGGTGGAGCGGGAGGAGGGACTTCACTTCCTGCTCGACTCGCACCGGTCCGACGAGTGGGCGTTGGATGAGGTTTCGTCCCGGTTGTCGGCGCGGCTGCAGGTGCCCGTCACCGTCGAAGCCGCAGCATTGCTGGACCGCGGCGAGCTGACGAACAACGCTCCGTCTACGAAGCCGGTATATATTCGGAAGCTCGATCGCGGCGCCGCGACGACGCGGCCGCCGGTCGAGCCGCTCCAGGAGCTGCTGCGGCTCGGCCGCCGCGCGTTGGCCGACGGACAATACGACCGCTCGCGCGAATGGCTGAAGAAGGCCGTGGCCGTCGCTCCTCGGAGCGCCGAAGCGCACGCGTGGTTGGCGGCAGCGTATGGCCGTATGATCGAAACGGCCGACATGCTGGAAAAGATGAAGCTGCTGCCCTTGCTCGAGGAGGAGATCGCCGCGGCGTTCGAGCTCGATCCGTCGCTGCCGATCGCTAGGCGAGTGAACGGGGCTAGACTGCTATATACGCCGGAATCGTTGGGCGGCGACCCGGCGGCGGCCGCGGACGAGTTTCGGTATTGCATCGACCGCAAGATGGACGAAGCGGACGTCTGGGCGTCGCTCGGGGAATGTTACGTCAAGCTGGGAAAGACGGAGCAAGCGGTCGCCGCGCTTAGGGAAGCGTTGTCCCGCGATAAGTCGCATGAACGAGCGAACGAACTGTTGTCCGAACTGGAAAGAGAAGGGAGTGCTCGTCATGAGCGATAAATGGCAAAAGGCGAAGCCGCAGCTCCTCGCAAGCCGCATCCGGCACAGCGAGGACACGGTCATTCGCGTCAAGGACGTTGAAGTCGGGGGCTCTTCGCATGTGCTGGTCGCCGGACCTTGTTCGATTGAATCGCGGGAGCAGCTATACGCGGTTGCGGACGCCTTGAAGAAGTCGGGCGCGACGATTCTGCGGGGGGGAGCGTTCAAGCCGAGGACGTCTCCGTACGATTTCCAAGGGCTGGGCCACGAAGGCCTTCGCATCATGAAGGACGTGGCGGACGAAGTCGGGCTCGTCACGATCAGCGAGATCATGAGTCCGACGTTGATCGAAGCGGCTGCCGACTACGTCGATATTTTCCAAATCGGGGCTCGCAACATGCAAAACTTCGACCTGCTGAAGGCCGTCGGCGAGACGAAGGTGCCCGTGCTGTTGAAGCGGGGGCCCTCCGCGACGCTCGAGGAGCTGATTTTGGCGGCGGAATATATTCTCAAAGGCGGCAACGACCGCGTCATGTTGATCGAGCGCGGGATCCGGACATTCGAGACGTGGACTCGCAATACGCTCGATATTTCGGCCGTTCCGATCTTGAAGCAGGAGACGCACCTTCCGGTTCTCGTGGACGTCAGCCATTCCACCGGCAGGAAGGATATCCTGTTATCTTGCGCGAAGGCCGCGCTCGCCGCCGGCGCGCACGGCATCATGGTCGAGGTGCATCCGAATCCGCCGGCGGCGCTGTCCGACGCGAAGCAGCAGATCGATATCGAGGAATTTCATGCGTTCTGGAAGGGACTCCTCGACTCGGGGTTGTATCATGGCGCGTAACGATAGGTCGTGACGGGGAGGAGGCATTACCGTGGAGGACGTTTCCAAGGCAGTCGCTTACGTCGCGGCGAAGGCTCCGGCGCGACTCGCGGTCGTCGACGAAGAGAAGACGCTGACGTACGGCGACTTGCACGAACGCGCCGAGCGTTGGGCCGCGGCGTTCCGGAAAGGCGGAGCGGCTCCGGGGCGGGAAATCCTCGTTTTTCTTCCGAATCGCGTCGATTTCGTCGAAGTGCTGCTCGCCTCGATCCGGGCGAAGGTCGTGCCGCTCGTCGTCAACACCGAGTTCTCGAAGCGGGAGTTCTCCGCGCTGGCCGCCGCGTCGGACGCGAAGGCGCTCGTGACGTCCCGCGAAATCGCGGGACTCGCGTCGCCCGAGCTCGAGAGACGGATGCGCGTATGGTTTATCGAAGACGACCCGCCGGTTATCGCGTCGGTTCCGCAAGCCGCGCCGACGCGGCGCGGCGAGTCTGCCGGCGAGATCGTCTTCTTCACGTCGGGCACGACCGGCAAGCCGAAAGGGGCGGTCGTGCCGATGCCGGCGTTCGATACGGGGGCGCCGCTTCCCGACCTGAACCGAACGCCGACGGCGCATCTGTTGTGCAGGCCGCTATTCTTCCGCGCCCATCTGACGGCGGCTTGCCATCTGCTGCAGGAAGGCAACACCATCGTGTTGTCCCGGCGCGTCGATCCGGACGTCTGGAGTCGCTTGATCGAGCGGCATCGCGCAAGCCTCGTCAGCCTCGGTCCGAGCGATCTCCATCTGTGGCTGAATCGACTGGAGTCGGGCGGCGCGGCGTTCCCGGCTTGCGTGACCCGATTGCTGTCCACGGGAGCGCCGCTGACCGAATCGATGAGGCGGCGGCTCGGGGAACGGCTGCCGCGCGTGCGGGTAACGGATTTGTACGGGACGAGCGAATTAGGAGCGATCGCGATGATCGATCGCGAGGAATGGGAAGGGAAGGCCGGGTCTTGCGGACGTCCGCTCTTCTTTACGACGGTGAACATTCGGGATGAACGCGGCGCGGAGGCGCCGGTCGGGACGACGGGCGAGATATGGGTCAAGTCGCGGTACCGGATGAAGGGATATTACAAGGATCCGGGCGCGACGGCGCAAGCGTTCGAAGGCGACTTCGTCCGAACCGGGGACGCGGGCCGATTCGACGAGGACGGGTATTTGCACGTGACGGGAAGAATCGACGGCGCGATCAATTGCGGCGGTTACCGCGTGTTTCCGGAAGAGGTGGAGGACGTGCTTCGCGAACGTCCGGACGTGGAGGAGGCCGTCGTCGTCGGCGTGACCCATCCGGCGCGAACGCAGCAGCCGATCGCCTTCGTCCGCCTCCGCGAGCCGACGGGGGAGGCGGACGAAGCGGCGGCGGAGCGGTTAATGGCTCATTGCAAAAGCCGCCTTGCTTCTTACAAGGTGCCCGCCGCCATTCATCCGATCCGCGACATTCCGTTGAACGCCGCAGGGAAGGCGGATCGTCGGAGCTTGGCCGGGCGAGCCGCGGATCGACAACATTATTCATTCGGCTAATGGAGGAGAGGGTATGACGGATTTCGCTTCGGTCGACTCGGACTCTCGATCCGAGAAGACGGCGCTGGAGCTCTTGCACGAGCTGTTGTTCGGGTTGCTTCTGGTGACGGACGGACGGACGACCGAGCTGCTGGAGACGTTGTTGAACGAGAAGCTCGTCGTTACCGTCCTTCGCCAGGAGCGTTGGGATAAAGAAACGTATATTCGCGAATCCGTCCTAACGGGGGAGAAGAGCGGATTTATTGTGTCGCACAATGTCGCGCTCGTCTCGTCGAAGCATCTGCCGGCTCCGCTGTTCGAGAAGATCGCGGATCGGCAGGAGGGGATCGGCAAGACGATCGGCTCGAACGCCTTGCGGTCGTTCCGCAAGGTCGTCGAAGCCGGACGGATCGATGCGGCGGACGCCGTCGATCTGTTCCGCCGTCCGCTTCGGCTGCAGCTGCCCGAGCTGCGAAGCCAGGTGCCGTATAAGAAGTATTTGATTTATTTCGATCGGGAGCCCGGCATTCAGATGCTGGAATATTATCATCCGGACCTCGTCCGACATCGGTTGCGGCGAGAGACGGGGCGATAACGCGAAGAAGGCTGCCCTCGGGTCCGAGAGGACCTTGAGGTCAGCCTTGTTTCGCTGGCGTTATTTTCGGGATTTCGATTGTTCCTGCGACCGCTCGAACGCCTCCAGCCCCGCGGAGATCAGCTGTTCTCCGGCATGCTGCGCGCCCAGCTTGACGGCGTCCAGCAGCTTGCCCGCGAGCTTCTCCGGCGGCTGATCTTTCTCCTGCGCCGCTTCCAGCATCCGTCGGCCGGCGACTTCCGCGCCGTTCTTCACGGCTGAAGCATAGCTGCCTGCGAAGCGCCGAAACTCCCGCTTCATACGGCCGGCCAGCTTCGCGAAGGCGTCCCGTTCCTTCGACATGCCTACCGCCTCCTCTTCCCTTCGACAAAGTTACCCGCTCGCCTCGTCCTTCCCCTGATCTCGCGCTTCGAGCAGCGGCGGTTCGTCTCCGTCGTCCGTCGCTTCGAGCAAGGGGGAGGATTCAATCGTAATAGCGTCCAGCTTCCCGTCCATGAACAGCTTCAGCAGCGCGACGATGACGCCGACGACGAGCACGAACGCGACGACGCCGCATAAGGTTAGTCCAAGAATGAAGATCGCTTTATCGGCGAATCCCATTTTCCTCATATTCACCCTGGTAATCACTCCCTCTCGACAACGTGGGGTCTGCATGCAGTATATGTACGAAATCCCAGGATTCCTTGGGTACTCGTACCGTGCCGGGAAAATCCGCTGCAGCCCTTGGCGGGGCTGACCGAGGCTAGCCGACTACGTTTTGTTGGCGGAATCGATCTGTCGGAACAGTTCGGATCAGTCGGACAATTCCGTCCCAGTATAATTCATTCTTGCCTCATAACCAGCGAATGCGCCTGCCCACTATACTTAAAGTGCAACTTCAGACGCAGCTTCTCGAACGCCTATCTTCCTAGTAAAGGAGGTGGACTTGCTCGTACTTCTCGGAAATGCGGCAATGGCTTCTTAATTTACTATGAAGGCGGTGTGATTTGATGAAAGCAAGGAAAACGCTTACAGCGTTGTCCGTCGCCGCGCTGACGGCAAGCCTCGGCTATTTCGGGCCGTTCCCGTCTACGGCGTCGGCGGCTTCGGTCGAAGTCAACGTAGCGAGAGGCGTCGCCGACGTTACCACGAACGGAATCGCGACCCAGAACGGGAAACGGCTTTCGATCTTGACGGACGGCGTCCGCACGACGTCGGAGTACGCGTTGATCTCGACGAGCTCGGGCGCCAAGTACGTCCAGGTAAACCTCGGGGAACCGCATTCGATTACGAAAGTGAACCTTCTGAACGATTACAACCCTGACAGCCCTCGCATCGGCAAGGATATCGTCGTCCAATTGTCGAACGATCCGACGTTCGCGACCGGCGTGACGACGGTGTATAACAACGATACGGACAACAGCGCCGGTCTCGGCGCCGGCTCCGACCCGGAATACACCGAGCCTTCGTCCGGAGCGGGACTGACCGTAACGCTCGGCGCGCCGATAACGGCGCAGTATGTCCGTTATTGGGCGAACGGCCATACGCGGACGCAGACGAGCGCGTACAACGCCGTGAATACGCCGGTGGAAGTCGAAGTGTACGCGCGGCTGCCCGGCTTGAACAACGCTCTCCCGGCCATCTCCACGCTCTCCGCAAGCGACATCTCCAACAATTCCGTGAAGCTGTCTTGGGTCAGCCCGGGGCCGAGCGGTATAACGGGCTACGACATCCGTTACGCCGACGCGCCGATCACGGAAGGAAACTGGAACAACGGCTCCGTCGTGAAGCGGGTCGTCGGCGAGCCGTCGGTCGCGGCAGCGAATGCGACGCAGCAGATGACGCTGCAAGGGCTTCCGATCAACAAGAAGCTCTACTTCGCGATCAAGACCGTGAACGGGCTCGTCGACGCATCGGCGCTGTCCAACCCGGTCGAGGCGACGCTGCTCGCGTCGGTGAACGCCGCGTTGAACAAGCCGGTGACGTCGAACGGCATCGCCAGCGCCGGCGCCTTGTCCAATGTGACGAACGGCAACGTCTCGCGCGACGATTATGCCTTGATCTCGACGAGCGCCGGACCGAAATACGTACAAGTCGACTTGACCGACAGCTATGACATCGTCGGCGTGAATGTCCGGAGCGACTGGGGCAGCGACGCCGCCTCGTATCGCTACGGGCATGATTACGTCGTCCAGCTGGCGGCCGACGCCGCGTTCGCGACCGGCGTGACGACGATCTTCAACAACGACGCGGACAATACGCTCGGCCTCGGCGCCGGCACCGATCCGCTGTATGTCGAACCGGTCGACGGCGGGGGCTGGAACATTCCGCTGACGACGCCCGTAACGGCGCGGTACGTGCGGTTCTGGGGCAACGGACATACGCGGATGAACGGGACGACGCACGCGGTCAATACGCCGGTCGAAATCCAGGCGTTCGCGAAGTCGAAGGACGTTACGGTGCCGTCGACGGTGACGAACCTGACCGCGCCGAGCGTCGGCTGGAAGAGCGTGCAGCTGCAGTGGACGGCGCCGGGCAACGACGGCGCGACGGGCACGGCGCTGGAATACGACTTCCGCTACTCTACGTCGCAGATCACGTCCGCTAACTTCGACGCGGCGACGCCGATGGCCGGAGCGCCTGCGCCCGCGGCGGCGGGGACGACGCAGACGTTCGGCTTCGGGGACCTGCAGCCGAACACGACATATTACTTCGCGATGAAGGCGAAGGACGAGGCGAACGTCTCCGCGATGTCGAACGTCGTCACCGTCACGACGCCGGCGACGGACAGCGTGGCGCCGGCGACAATTACGAACCTTACGGCCTCCCGCGCGAACGACAAGAGCATCCAGTTGTCGTGGACGGCGCCCGGCGACGACCTGAACGCCGGTACGGCCGCCTCGTACGAGGTGCGGTATTCCACGTCTATGATTACGGCCGCGAATTGGAACAGCGCGACGGAAGCGGTGGAAGAGCTGCTGCAGCTTCCGGCCGGAACGACGATGGAATACGACGCGCTCGAGCTGAACCCGAACACGACGTATTACTTCGCCGTGAAGACGAAGGACGCTGCCGGGAACGCGTCGGCGATTTCCAACGTCGCGAGCGCGACGACGACCTCGCCTTCGCCCGATGCGGTCACGGTCGGCACGCTCGCCGCGCTGCAGAACGCGATCAACGCGGCGCCGCAATCCGGGCGCGTCATCACGTTGGCCGCGGGCGTGTACAATGTGTCGACCCAGATTTCCATCAACGGGAAGGATAACATCACGATCCAAGGCGCGACGTCCGACCCGGAGGATACGGTGTTGAAAGGGCCGGGGATGACTAGCTCGCTCGGGCAAATTTTCGACGTTAACGACTCGCACTACTTAACCATTAAGAACTTGCGGATGCAGGATACGAAATATCACGGCGTGAAAATCAACTTCGGCTCCAATTATTTCACGGCGGACAACATCGTGGCCTGGGATCACGGCGAGGGCGGCTTCAAGGTGACGGCCCAGCCGTGGATGGACGGCGAGGCGTATTCGGACTACGGCGTCATCAAAAATTCCCGTCTCGGCTATACGACGGCCGGCAACAACAACGCCGTCGAAGCGATCGACATTATCGCCGGGATGAACTGGAAGATTCAAAACAACGACTTCGAAAATACGTACAAGAGCGTCGGCAACGGCGTCGCGTACGCCGTCTTCGCGAAGGGCGGCGCCCGCGGGACGCTGATCGAAAACAACGAATTCCGCAACAACTTCACGGCGATTTCGTTCGGAGGCGGCGGCACGGGTTCGTTGTACTTCCGCCACGGCGACGGCGCCTACGAGCATTATGACGGCATCATCCGGAACAACGTCATCATCAAGACGACGGATGCGGCCATCTACATGAACAAAGCGACGAATTTCAAAGTGTACAACAATACGATATTCAACGTCGGCTCGGGCGTCGGCGCGATCGAGTCCCGATACGTCCAGAGCAACGGGTTGGTGTATAACAACCTGATGAACGGCATCATCAAGAACAGGGACGGCGGCACGCATACGTCGGCCACCAACCTGACGAACGCGACGATCGACTTCATGGTCGATGCGGCGAACCGGAACTACCGTCTGAACCCGCTGAAAGCGACGGCGGCGATCAACGCGGGGACGTCGCTGCCGACCGAGGTGCCTACGGACTTCTACGGCGACGCCAGACCGTACGGCTCCGGATACGACATCGGCGCGGTAGAGTTCAGACCGGACGAGACGATTCCGCCGGCGGCGATTACGCTGAGCGCGACGGACGTTACGATGCGCAAGGCGACGCTGACGTGGACCGCCCCGGGCGACGACGGCAATACGGGAACGGCGTTCTCGTACGACTTGCGGTATAGCACGTCTCCGATTACGGCGGCGAACTGGGCTTCGGCGATCCCACTCAAGAACGAGCCGGTTCCCGCGGTCGCAGGCACGAACCAGACGTACACGTATTACGGTATTCCGGCCGGCGGCACGTATCATTTCGCCATCAAGGCGATCGACGATATGAGCCAAGAATCCGCGCTGTCGAACTCGCTCGCCGTGACGACGACGAGCGGCAGTACGACGGAATTCAACGCGACCGACGATACGTACATCTACGGTTCCGGGGTCTACGGCAACGCCGCGCAGCTGCTCGTGAAGCATCACACGGGCGTTAATGAAAATCTGTATGCGTATTTGAAGTTCAATCTCGCGAACTTCTCGCCGACCTCCACGTGGAACGCGAAGCTGTACATCAACATCCGCAGCGCGCAGCGGCCGACGATTCCGGTGACGGTGTTCGGGGTGCTGGACGATAATTGGTCCGAAGCGACGGCGAAGAGCACGGTACAGCCGGACATCTCCGACGAGGTCAATCTCGGCACGTTCCTTACGAACGAGACCGGCGTCATCGAAGTGGACGTGACGGATTTCGTCAACAGCCAGCTGGCCGGCGACAAGGTCGTCACGCTCCGATTGGCCGATATTTCGGATCATCGATGGTCCGTGACGTTCGAAAGCTCGGAGAGCAGCGTTAATCAGCCGTTCCTGCTCGTTCAAGACGGCGCAGACACGATGGCTCCGGCCGCGATCTCCGACCTTGCCGCGTCGAATCCGACGAACAAGTCGATCGATCTAGCGTGGATGGCGCCCGGCGACGACGGCATGGTTCGCAACGCGACGAGCTACGACATTCGGTACAGCACGTCGCCGATTACGAACGCGAACTGGAACAGCGCGACGCAAGTGTCCGGCGAGCCGATTCCGCTGGCGCCGGGAACGCTGCAAGGCTTTACGTTGTACGGCTTAGCCGTGAACACGACGTATCATTTCGCGATGAAGACGATCGACGATGCGGGCAACGTCTCGCCGCTGTCGAACGTCGCTACGAGCGCGACAGCCGCGGGCGTGAACGTCGCCCTCAATAAGTCGGTGACGGCCAGCACGACCGACTTGTTCGGCGGCGCGCTTAGCGTCATTACGGACGGGATTTCGACGAACAGCTCTGCCTATGCCGGCATTCGGACGACGAGCGGCCCGCAGTATTACCAAGTCGACTTGGGCGCCGCGTATTCGCTGAATCAGCTTCGGCTCGTTAACGACTGGGGCGCATCCGGCATTGCTCGCACGAACAAGGATGTGATCGTGCAGCTTTCGAACAGCGCGACGTTCGCCTCCGGCGTGACGACAGTCTACAATAATGACGCCAACAATTCCGTCGGGCTCGGCACAGGGACGAATCCGGAGTATCAGGAGTCGGCCGAGGGCCTGACGATCGCGCTCGGCACCCCGGTGAACGCGCGGTACGCGAGAGTATGGGGCAGCGGACATGTACGCACGGATAACACGACGCATAACGTATTGACGCCGATCGAATTCGAAGCGTACGCGGATCCGGGCGACAACACGCCGCCGGCGGCCGTGACGAATCTGACGAACGCCTCCATGACGTTCGACAGTATCGAACTTTCCTGGACGGCGCCGGGCGATAACGGCACGAGCGGGCAAGCGAAGCAATATTTGCTGAGGTACGCGCCGTTCGCGATCACGGAATCGACTTGGAATTCCGCGACGCCTGTCGCCGGTCTCCCGCTGCCGAAGCCGGCGGGCGGTCCAGAGCTGGTGACGGTCGGCGGGTTGACGACGAACGCGACGTATCATTTCGCCTTGAAGACGGTCGATACGGCGAACAACGTCTCCGCGTTGTCGAACGTCGTCACGGCGACGATCAACAACACGGACACGGTGGCGCCGGGGACGATCGCCGATCTTGCGGCGACGCGCACGGGACCGAAGAGCGTCCGCCTCGGTTGGACGGCGCCGGGCGACGACGGCGCGACCGGCCAAGCGAAGTCGTACGAGGTGCGTTACTCGACGTCGCCGATCACGGCGGCGAACTGGAGCTCCGCGACGGAAGCGATCGACGAGCTGCGGCAGCTTCCCGGCGGGACCGCGATGAAGTATCAAGCGAACGAATTGCAGCCGAACACGACGTATTATTTCGCGGTGCGCACGACGGACGACGTGAACAACGTCTCGGACGTCTCGAACGTCGCGGTCGCGACCACCGCGTATCCGGTGCCGGACAGCGTGACGGTTACGTCGCTCGCCGATCTGCAAGCCGCGATCGACTCGGCGCCGGCTTCGGGCCGCGTCATCACGTTGGCGGCAGGGACGTACACGCAGACGACGTCGATCAATATCAACGGGAAAGACCATATCACGATCCGAGGCGCAACCTCGAACGTCGCGGACACCGTCATCGTCGGTCCGGGCATTACGAGTACCCTCGATATCAGCATTCGGGTGAACGATTCGAGCTACGTCGCGATTCGCGATCTGTCGATTCGAGATTTCAATTACCATGCGGTGCAAGTCAATTCGGGCTCGTATTACTTCCACGCCGATAACTTGTTCGCATGGGATTTGGGCGAAGGCGCGTTCAAGGTGACCGGGGCCGTATCGACGACCGGAGCGATGTACGCCGATTACGGCCTCATCGAAAACTCCGTCCTCGGCTATACGACCGGCGGCAAACGAAGCGTCGTCGAGGCGGTCGACATTATCGCCGCCAGAGGTTGGGTCGTCCGCGGCAATACGGTGCACAACGCGTTCCATCCGAGCTCCGGCTCGGTCGCATACGCGATGTTCGCAAAGGGCGGCTCGATCGACACCGTCTTCGAGAACAACCTCATCAAAGGCAGCGACATCGCGATTTCGTTCGGAGGCGGACTCACGGGGTCCCAGTTTTTCCGCAACGGCGTTCTCGGCGTCGAGCATTACGGCGGCATGATCCGCAACAACGTCATCCATAACACCGAAGACGCGGGCATCTATTTGGCGAAAGCGGAAAACTTCAAGGTACTCAACAATACGCTGATCAACATCGCACCGGGCGTAAGCGTCGGAGGCATCGAATCGCGTTGGGCGGGCAGCAACGGAGAGATTCGGAATAATGTCGCCGACAAAGCGCTGAAGAAGCGGGACAGCGGCAACTATACCGAGTCGAACAACGTCGTCACGGCGACTTCGGCTTGGTACGTCAATCCGTCCGCGGGCAACTATGCGCTCAATCCGAGCACGGCGGCAACCGCCATCAACACCGGCATGTCCTTGCCGACGCTCGTGCCGACCGATATGCTCGGCGTCGCGCGTCCGATCGGCGCCGGCTACGACCTCGGGGCGCTGGAGTCCGGCACGCCTCCGGCCGACACGACCGCGCCGCAAGCGCCGACGGGCCTGACTTCGGCCGGCCATACGGCGACGACCGTCTCCTTGTATTGGACGGCGGCGACGGATAACGTCGGCGTCGTCGGCTACGACATTTATGCAGGAACGACGAAGCTGAACGCGCGTCCGGTGACGGGCACGAGCTACGTCGCCTACGGCTTGACGCCTTCCACGGCGTATTCGTTTACCGTGAAGGCGAAAGACCGGGCCGGCAACGAATCCGCGGCGAGCAACGCGGTAGCCGCGACGACGAACGCGGTGCCGGATCTGATCCCGCCGAGCGCGCCGACGTTGTCGAGTACGGGCGTCACGGATTCGACCGTATCGCTCGCATGGACGGCGTCGTCGGACAACGTCGCCGTCGCCGGGTACGACGTGTACAACGGCACGACGAAAGCGAACGGCAGTCTGATCACGGACACCGTATTCACGGTCGCGGGGCTGGCGGCGGCGACGCCGTACACGTTCATCGTGAAAGCGGTCGACGCGGCGGCGAACGAATCGGCCGCGAGCAACGCCGTCACGGTGACGACCGCGACATACCTCCCGGCGGACTCGACGCCGCCGAGCGTCCCGGCGAACCTCGTGGTCTCGGCGCGCACGGATACGACGATTACGCTCGGCTGGACCGCTTCGACGGATAACGCCGCCGTCGCGGGCTACGACGTTTACGTCGGAGGGGCGAAAGTCAACGGAACGCTTGTGGCGGGGACCTCGTACGTTGCGGCCGGATTGATCGCCAATACGCAGTATGCGATCTACGTCAAAGCGGTCGACACGTCGAACAACGAATCCGCGGCGAGCGCGACGATCAACGCAAGAACGCTCGAGACGCCGCCCGCGGGAGCGTTGGCAAGGACCGGCTGGACGGCTTCCGGTTCGATCGGGTCGAATGCGCTGGACGGGAACGCGAGCACGCGGTGGTACGCTACGAGCCACTCGCCGTCCTCTTCCTTCCAAGTGGATATGAAGGCGGAATATAACATTGCAGGGCTCTACTTCCATAAAGGAACGTACCCGGACAACTTCAGCGTCGATTACACGATCGAGACGTCTACAGACGGCACGACGTGGTCGACGGCCGGTACGGCGGACGGCACGGGGGCGGGAAGCGTGACGGCAAGCTTCTCGAGCGTAACCGCCAGATACGTGCGGATCGTACCGACCGGTTCGCAATCCGGTTGGTGGAGCATCGCGGAATTTTACGTGATCGGACAATAAGAGGAAGATCAAGCGCTTCGGCTGTCGCCGAGGCGCTTGTTTTTTCGGTTCCGGGCTGCCGCGCCTCATGTCGTCCGCCGTTCGGGCAAGTGTGATGCGGCTCACACTGAGCCCACTCGCAGGTCTCTATAATGAGGATGACGCGAACCATATAGGAGGGATATACCGTGGACGACTATGCGAAAGTAGTTCGAGCGCAGGAGCTTCCGCCGCAAATCAAGCATAAGATCATCTTCGAAGCGTTCGACGCGCTCGGCGGCGGGGAAGCGATGCTGCTCGTCAACGACCACGATCCGGTGCCGCTCTTCTATCAATTCCAGGCGACGCGCGGCGATACGTTCACGTGGGAGTACGTCGAGCAAGGTCCGGAGCTGTTCCGGGTGAAAATCGGGAAGGTCGGATAGAGAGGAGGAGACGCCTTATGCGCACCGAAGAGCCGCGCATCGTCCAATTGGACGTTCGGCCGCATCTGCGGAAGAAGCTGGAACCGTTCCAAATCATTATGAACGCCGTGAACGGCCTCGAGAAGGAAGCGTTGCTCGTGCTGCACGCGACGTTCAAGCCGACGCCGCTGTTAGGGCTACTAAAGATGAAGGGCTACGCGAACCGGGTGGAGTCGGCGGCGCCCGACCATTGGATGGTCGCGTTCCTTCATAAGAGCCAAGGCAGGGCTAGGCTGGAGGCATTGGATTTCCGAACGTTCGCCGGGCTGGAGGAGCCGGATTCGATCGAAGAGACGGCGGAGGAGACGGCCGAAGGCGCCGGGGAGCGCGCGGTACCGGTTGATTCTTCGGAACCTGCCGGACGCGTGACGGAGCTGGATAACCGCGGCCTGCAGCCGCCGCAGCCGATGGTTCGCACCTTGAAGGCGCTGGAGGGCTGCGAGCCGGGCGATCGCGTCGTCATTCACAACGACCGCGTGCCGATGTTCTTGATCGAAGAGCTGCAGGGCTTGGGATACTCGTATGATGTCGCGGAACAAGGCGACGGTTCGGCCAAGGTTACGATTACGAAGTCGTAGAACGGATAAGGAAGGAGGCGGCGTTCCGATGTTTCGGCTTCCCCTGCTGTTTATCGCGACGGGCATCGTCGGGTTCGTCTTGTACCATGCGTTGTCGTTACTTACGTTAGGAACGTGGATGTTCGAACCGATCCGTAATCCGGACGGATGGTTTCGGGTGCATCTGTTAGTGCTCGACTGGGCGACGATGATCGCGATGGGGGCCGTCTATCAGCTGATGGACGTCGTCTTGCAGCGCCGCATCTATAGTATGAAGCTCGGCTATCTTCATTATGCGGTTTTTACGGCAGGCACGATCGCGCTGCTGTACGGCTTCGTCGCTTCCGACGTGCCGTTCCTCGCCGGCGGCGCCTTGCTCGCCCTGACGGGCGTCGTCCTGTTCGCCTGGAACGTCGGCGCGACCATGCTGCAAGCGCGCGTGTGGAACCCGGTCACCGCGAGCACCGCATGCGCCTTGATCTATTTGGTCGTCACCGCGGTTATGGGCACCGTCATGGGGCTGAACTTCGCGTTCCCGGTCTGGATCGAAGGGCATGACCGGCTGCTGGCGTCGCATATTTGGATCGGCATGCTCGGTTGGTTCGGGCTGCTCATCACCGGCTTCAGCTATAAGATGCTGCCGATGTTTTACCTCTCGCACGGATTTTCCGCTCGACTGCAATACCCGGTCATCGCGCTGCTGAACGCCGGCGTTCTGACGGGCGCCGTCTCGTTCCTCTTCGGCGGCGGAGGGGCCGCGCAGGCGGCATCGGTCGCCGTCGTCGCGGCCGCCTTCGTCGTCTACGCGGCTCACATCGCGGAAGTGCGCAAGCACAAGCATAAGAGCTCGCCGGGCCGCGGCATCTGGTGGACGGTGCAGAGCGCGCATGCGCTCGCCTTCTTCGGCGCGGCGCTGCTCGCGACCTGGCTGCTGTTCCCCGGCGCGTTCGAAGGACGTCAGACGACGATGGTCATCGGGATGTTTTATATGTGGGGATGGGTGTCCATGACGGTCCTAGGCTACTTGTCCAAAATCGTTCCGTTCCTATGGTGGACGCATAAATACGGCCCGAGAGCGGGACAGCCGAACGTGCCGACGATGGCGATGATGATTCCGGACGCGGCGGTCGGGTACGGATTGGCATGCGTCGCCGCCGGGCTGTGCATCGCGCTGGCGGGCATTTATTTCGAATCGAAGGTATGGGTAGGGGCAGGCGGTACGGCGTTATCGGTAGGTTCCATCTTGTATATGAGCGTCATCGTTCGCGTATTTTCCAGGTAACGAAAGGAAGGGGAAGCCCTATGACCCGCTTAACGGAAGATCAGGTCCGGGAGACGCTGAAGCAGGTGTTCGATCCCGAACTCGGCGTGAACATCGTCGACTTGGGTCTGGTGTACGACATTACGGTCGAAGAGGAACGCGTGAACGTTACGATGACGTTGACGACGCCCGGCTGTCCGCTCCACGATACGATCGTCGGCGGCGTACGGCGCTCGCTGCAGGATCGAATGAATCTCGAGTTTCTCCATGTCGAAGTCGTATGGGAACCCCAATGGACGCCGGAGAGGATGTCCGAGGCGGCTCGCGAGCAATTGGATTTTTTTCGATGAACAAGGTAACCTAGAGGGAAACGATTCGGCGGTGGTAGGTTTGGGGAGTCATTCGGCGCGTCTTCTGAAAGCCGTGCCGATGTTTCGGGATTTGTCGGAGGACGAGTTGCTGGGCATCGGTTTGGTTTCGATCGAGCGGAAGTACGAGAAGAAACAGATCATTTTCCATGAAGGCGGCGAAAAGGAAGCGGTCTTCTTCATCCAAGAAGGCCTAGTCAAGACGTTCAAGACCGACGAGAACGGTCACGAGCAAATCATGTCGTTCCTCAAGAGCGGCGACATGTTTCCGCATACGGGGCTGTTCGATGCGGAGCCGTACCCGGCGACCGCGGAGGCGATCGTGGAGACGGTCTTGCTGGCGATCCCGGTGAAGTCGTTCGAGCAGCAGCTGCTTCGGACGCCGGCGATCGCGATGAAGATCATGCGGGTCATGAGCGAGAAAATTCGCGAGCTGCAAGGCAAGCTGCAGGAGCTGACCGGCCACGACGTGCAGGACCGAGGCCAGTCGTTCCTGCTGAAGCTCGCGGAGCATTACGGCACGATGAAGGGAGGCGAAGTGCATATCGCGATTCCGATGACGCATCAGGACGTCGCGAACGTGATCGGCACGACGCGCGAGACGGTTAACCGGCTGCTGAACCAGCTCCGGAAGGAAGGCATCCTCGATACCGATCGCCAAGGCTTCGTCATTCACGATTTGGAAGGTCTGCGAAGATGGAAGAACAAGTGAAAATCGTATAGAACAGGACGTCGAGACGCATCCTACGATACGACATGGATGGAAATGACAAAATTAACGTGGGAATGCACGATGGCGGAAACAGCGACTTTATATGACAAACTCGGCGGGAAGGAAGCGATCGGTTCGGTCGTGGACGTTTTCTATAAGAAGGTGCTCGCGGACGACCGGATCAATCAGTACTTCAAGCATACGGACATGGAGGCGCAGCGCCGCCATCAGACAGCGTTCATCGCTTACGCGTTAGGAGGACCGAAATATACCGGCCGATCGATGGAGAAAGCGCACGAGGGAATGAACTTGCAAGAAGTCCATTGGGACGCCGTCGTCGAGCTGTTGGTCGAATCGCTTCAGGAAAAAGGGGTGTCGAACGAGGACATTCAAGTAATCGCGGAAAATCTGCTCCCCCTGAAGCCTCATATTTTGGGGAAATGAATATCGAATATAACAAGGACGCTATTCGGAGAGAATAGCGTCCTTCTGTTGCGCGCCGCCCGGGCCGCGATTCGATCGCTGCAGGGAGGTCCATGCGCCGGCCGCGCGTTCGACGGCGAATAACGTAACGAGAAGCGCCGTCAACGTCGCGAAGACGACGAGCGGAATCGTCCAAGGCGTCGCGGGCGGTTCGAAGAACGGAATGAGCGCGATGGCCAGGATCGGCGGCGCGTTCAAGCGGAACCGTTGAATCATAATGATGCATAGAACGAAGGTCGCGAGCAGCGATAACGTCTCCGGCAGCCAGAAAAAGAACGCGGTCCCGGTAATCGAAGCGAACACGGCGCCGGCCATGATCGACGCGGACTCCTTCAAGTTCATCGTCCGGCTGACGAGCAAGTAGCTGAACGCGCCGAGCGTCGGGTAAAAGAGCGGCTCGAGCATCGGGACGTGACTGGACAGCCAGTAGATCAGAACCAAATATATCGTAATGACGGCGAGCTTGACATTCATGAAGGAAGACACGACCTCTTCGTTGGGAATATGACGATGCTTACATCCGATGGAAGAAACCACCCAATGCATCATACTATCCGCGCGGACAATCGTCAACAGAAATTCCGACCGGGATAGTCGGGGTTCCTCCGCGAGTTGCGCCGGAGCGGGCGAACGATTCTTATTCGGAACCGTTCCGGTAAGTGTGTCGCGCATCACAAAGCGTGGTTCGGAAAGCCCTTATAGTGAGTGATAGGAGGTGTGCTTCCGATGAGGAACGCCAAATTCGCCGTTCTATCCGCTTGGGCCGCCCTGACGCTAGCGCTGACCGGTTGCGTGCCGATCTTCCATTACGATAACGAGCTCCGCGCCGTCGAAGGGCCGACGGCCGCGCCGGAGGAAGCCGCGTTGAATCAACCGCCCGTAGAGCCGATCGTTCGGAGAGAGGGCGAGGAGGTATTCATCGAAATGACGGCGCAAGTGACCGATTTGGAAATATCGCTGGGCGTAACGTACAACGCCTGGACGTTCAACGGATCGGCGCCCGGTCCGACGCTGCGGGTCAAGCAGGGAGATACGATTCATTTCACGTTGAAGAATATGGACCCTTATATGGCGCATTCCATGGATTTCCACGCGGTGCACGCCGCGCCGAGCCGGAAGTTCGCCAACGTCCAGCCGAACGAGTCCGGCACCTTCACGTACGAGGCTAATATGCCGGGCGTGTTCATGTACCATTGCGGAACGGCGCCCGTCCTCTTGCACATCGCGAACGGCATGCACGGCGTCATCATCGTCGAACCGAACGACGGCTACCCGACGGACGGGGAGATCGACCGGGAATACGTCGTCACGCAGAACGAATGGTATGCCGAGCACGACGCTCAGGCGTTCCTGGACGCCCCTCCCGAATACGTCGTATTCAACGGCGACGACTATACGTTACTGGAGCGTCCGCTGCTCGCCAAAGTCGGAGACACCGTGCGACTGTACGTCGCGAATATGGGACCGAACCATGTGTCGTCGTTCCATGTCGTGGGGACGATCTTCGATAACGTCTATATCGACGGCAACCCGAGGAATCGGCTGTACGGCTTGCAAACCGTCCTGCTGCCCGCCAGCGGAGGAGCGGTCGTCGAGTTCAGAGTGCTCGAAGAAGGCGATTATCCGATCGTGACGCATCAATTCAACCATGCCTCCAAGGGCGCGGTCGGGTTGCTTCGCGTCACGAAAGACGGCTTGGATACCGAGGCGGAGCCGGGGATGACGCACTGACCGCCTCGCCGCCGACGATGTTGAAATCCGGTCCGGACTGCACTAGACTGAAAGAAAACGATATCGGCGCGCAGGTACGGCGGAAGCGGGGGCAACGGGGAAGCATGGATATTTTCGATATCGCGCGGTTGGCGGGCGTCTCCCGCAAGACGGTGCAGCGTGTGCTGAACGATGCGCCGAACGTGAGCGAGAAGACGGCCGCGAAGATTCGCTCGATCATGGAAGCGCATAATTACGAACCGAACGCGGCGGCGCGGGGGCTCGCCTCGAAGAGGTCGAATACGATCGGGTTGTTCATCGTGCAGGACCGGCGGAGCTACACGTTGTACTCCGACGACTTGTACTTCGGAGCCGTCATCGGCGCCATGATCAGCCGCTCGGCGGAGCGAGGGTACAAGACGCTCGTCTCCATCGAAGAAGCATCCGACGTGGAGCCGATCCTCAGCCTGTACAAGCAGAAAAGCATCGACGCCGGGCTGCTCGTCAGCTGGTCCGAGATGCAGCGGACGGTCGAACGGATCGCGGAGGCGGGATTTCGCATCGGCGTGTTCGACCAGAACAATGTGCGGAGTCCCGTCGACGGGGTGCCGATCCCGCGGCTGGACGATTACGGGAGCGCCTTCGCGGCGGCCGAATATTTGCTGGGGCTCGGGCATACGGACATCGGCATCGTTACTGGAGATATGGCGATCCCTTGCTCCGCCGAACGGCTGAGAGGCTTCGTCGACGCGGTGCGAGGCCGCGGCTTGAGCGTGCGCGACGACCGCATCCATAACGGCCGCTTCATCGAAGCGAGCGGCCGAGAAGCGATCGAACGGTGGACGTCCGGCGGCGGGCTGCCGAGCGCCGTCTTCTGCTCGAACGACCTGATGGCGTACGGCGCGCTGAAGGCGTGCGCGGACCGAGGCGTGTCGGTGCCCGGCGCGTTGTCCGTCGTCGGCTTCGACGACCTGCTGCTCGGACAGTATACCCATCCGCCGCTGACGACGATGCGAGTCCCGCGAGTGGAGATGGCGGTTCAGCTGACGGATGCCGTCATCGACGTCTTGGAGGGGCGGGAATCGAGAGGCGAACGGCAAGGATTTCAAGCGGAGCTCATCGAGAGGGAGTCTTGCCGGCCGGTTTCCTGATATTGCAAAAATAACGATTGACGGGAAAGCGGTTGCAAGATACAATTTCGTTGTAAATGTCCCACGTGGGACAATCAGCCGTTCGAAGGAGGCGACGATGAAGGGGCAGCGGCGGAACGCCGCGAAGACGGATCATTTTTAATGAGGCGAGGTGTTCAATCCATGAAGCGACGATTCCTGATGCAAGGGCTGGCTTGCACGCTGGCGGCCGGATTGGCGTTGTCGACGCCGCTTCCCGCAAGTACGATGGCGGAGAAAGGGAAGCAGCCCGAGAAGCCGCTCTGGACGCAGGTTTGGGGCGATGAATTCGAAGACGGCGCGATCGACCGGTCGAAGTGGACGTTCGACTTGACCAACGGCGAATCCGTCGGCAATCCGGGCTGGGGCAACAACGAGCTGCAATATTATACGGACCGGGCGGACAACGTAAAGGAAGAGAACGGCAAACTCGTGATTACCGCTCGCAAGGAGGCATACGAGGGCTACTCGTACACGTCGGCTCGGATCAAGACGAAGGGCTTATTCTCGAAGGCGTACGGCAAGTTCGAAATTCGCGCGAGCGCGCCGACGGGCAAGGGGCTCTGGCCTGCGATCTGGATGCTGCCGGAGGATTACCGGTACGGCGGGTGGGCCGCCTCCGGCGAAATCGACATCATGGAAGGCTGGGGCAGCCGGCCGCGAACGGTCGCCGGCACGATCCACTACGGCTCGCAATGGCCGAACAATACGTACACGGGCAAGGAATACGAGCTGCCGAACGGGTCGACGATCGAAGACTTTCATACGTACGCGATCGAATGGGAGCCCGGCGAAATTCGCTGGTACGTCGACGGCGTCTTATTCAATACACAGAACGATTGGTACAGCGTCACGGCCGGTCAGCCGGCGAACAACGCCTACCCGGCGCCGTTCGACGAGAAGTTCCATCTGCTGATCAATCTGGCCGTCGGCGGCAACTTCGACGGCGATCCGACGGCGGAGACGCCGTTCCCCAGCTCGTTCGTCATCGACTACGTAAGGGTGTACGAATTGACCGGCCGTCCGTACCGCGAGCCCGTGCCGCCTTCGATTCCGAAGGAGCCGTATTTGCCGGGCGCGAAGCTGCCGCTCGCGGACGGTAACTTGGTGTACAACAACGACTTCACGATGAATGCGGAAGGCGATCCCGGCATGGGCGCGTCGGGTACGGCGCATTGGGCGCTGTACGAGGATCCGGGCGCATCGGCCGACGTGACGATCGAACCGATCGACGGGAGCAACTTCGCGAAGATCGCGATCCAGAGCGCAGGCGTCAACTCGTATTCGATCCAGCCGCAATCGATCGTGTCGCTCGCGAAGGGCCGCTTCTACAAGCTGACGTTCGACGCGAAGACGGATACGACGCGGAACATGAACGTCCGCGTGACGGGCGGGGCGTCCCGCGGATACGCCGGGTACTCCCAAGGGCTGACGGCCGCGTTGGACGGCGAGCTGCGAACGTACGAATTGACGTTCCAGATGAAGCAGGAATCCGACAACGCGGCGCGCATCGAATTCAATCTAGGCACGAACGACCGTCCCGTCTGGATCGGCCGCGCGCGGCTCGTCGAGATCGAGGGGGTTGCGTTCGATCACGATTCGCCGAAGGCGCCGCTGGGCGACGGCAACCATATATATAACGGCACTTTCGACCTCGGCGAGCCGAATCGCATGAGCTTCTGGCATGTGCCGACCGACGGGAAGGCGGAGGCGACGGCATCGGTCGATCCCGAGGCGCGAGAGCTGGTCGTGGACGTCTCGAAGGGCGGGCAAGCGGATCGCGACGTTCGAGTTTTGCAACGCGGGCTCTCGCTGTTGGACGGACATGATTACGCCTTGACGTTCGATGCCGAAGCGTCCAACGCGCGGGAGCTCGTCGTCGCCCTCGTCGACGCCGACGGAGCGTCGATTGCATCGACCCCGGTTTCGTTGAAGTCGCCTAAGCGGGAGCGGGAAATCGCGGTCGCATTCGACGACGTCGCGGTGTCCGGAGAACCCGGCGCCCAACAGCTCGTCTTCTTCCTCGGAGGCAAGAGCGGTACGGTTCGGCTGGATAACGTGAAGCTGATCCGCACCAGCGTATATTTCCCGCCGGACACGGCGTTCTATCCGCTTCGGAACGGCGACTTCGGGGCCGGTCTGCAGTTCTGGGGAGCCGCCGTCGACAGCGGAGGCTCGGCGTCCGCGGACGCGGCGAGCGGGGAGGCGAACGTAACCGTCGCCTCGCAAGGCGTCAACCCGTGGAGCGCGATGTTCATCCAAGGCGGACTTCCGCTTACGGGCGGCCTCGATTACGAGGTAACCTTCGACGCGAGGGCGACGGTCGCCCGGAAGGTCGAGGTCATCGCGGAGAACGCGTCTTACCGTCGATACTTCGATCGAACGATCGACGTCGGGACGGATCCGAAGACGTTCCGCTTCGAATTCCGCATGCCTCAGGACGATACCGTCGATTTGAAGTTCCTGCTCGGCCTCATCGCGGGCACGTCGGTCGTCCCGACGCCGCATGACGTCATTCTGGACAACGTGACGTTCGAGGTGAAAGACGCGCCCGTCGCTCGGCCGCCGACGTTGATCCCGGATTCGACGAACAATCGCGTCGGGCAGCCGATCGAGCTGACGTTCGTCGACGATGCGGCTTGGCGCGGCGCGATTCGAACGGTCGCCGTGAACGGCTCGCCGGCGGACTTCGCCGTCGCGAACGGAACGCTGGTACTCGCGGCGTCTGCCTTCGCAGGGGCAGGCAACTTTACGGTTTCCGTGGTGGCCGAGGGTTACGCGGAGGCGACGGCGAAGCAGGCGGTTCTGGCCGCGGACGGAAATCTCGTCGCGAACGGGAGCTTCGACGACGGAACGGCGGGCTGGAGCACTTGGTCCGGCGAGGGCGGGGCGGCTGCGCTCCGCGCGGAGGCCGGCGCAGGGAAGATCGACGTCCACAGCGCCGGCTGGCAGAGCTGGGCGAACCAGTTGTACCAGGAAGGCATTCCGATGGCGGCGGGCAAGACGTACGAATTGAAATTCACGGCTTCTTCCACCGTCGATCGGCCGATCGTCGTCGAATTCACCAATACGAGCGGCGGGCAAGCTTCGTTCCCGTTAACCGCGGAGCCGACCGTCTTCGTCAAGACGTTCGTCGTGTCGAGCGCGAGCCCGCTGAAGCTGAATTTCCTTCTCGGGAGCGTCTCGTCGGACGGCGCCGCGACGCCCGGAGAGGCGCATACGATTACGCTGGACCATATACAGGTGCGGGAAATCGAGCAGTGACGTACGTTGGGCGCCGGTCGACCGGCGCCCGCTTCGCTCGTTCGTTCAGGCGCACCCGCGGTGTCCGCATTGCGGACAAGCGAGGCAGACGACCGCCGACGCTTCCGCGGGCACGGAAATCGGATATTGACAGCATTCGCAAAGTACAAGCTTAAATTCGGGTTTCTTCGGTTGTTCCTTCGGTTCCATGGCTGCATCCCTCTTTATGCGAATATGTGTTCTTATAATAGAACACTCGTTCCTAGAAATCAAGTGGGTCAGGGATCTCTCGCAGACGCATAAAAACGACGCGGAACGCGAATGATATCGAATGCGCGTCAATCAACCAACGGGAGGTTTCTGCGATGAGCAAAGCAGCTTTGTGGTCTTGGGTTGCGGCGGGTTCTGTCGCTGGGGGCGCGATCGCGTACGCGGCGTCCACTCGGAAAAATCCTTTGAAATCGATTGTGCGCATGTGGTAAGACAAGCGAAGGAAACCTCTCCGAACGAGAGGTTTCTTTCGCGTTTCCGGAAAGCGCCATGGAACAATTTGCGAAAATATATTTACCTCGGGAACGATATTTGATAATATTATCGCAATATTCAAATGCGATGACGAGACGAGTAAATAACGAATTCTTTCGCAGAGAGCTCCGGGCGCTGAGAAGGAGTAAAGAATTCTTTATTGAAGAAAACCTCAGAGCAGCGTGCAGGAACCTATGAATCGGGGATGGCGCGCCAGGAGCTCCTGTTACAGAGCTAGAGTATAAGCATTCCGTCGGAATGCCGTACTTGAAGAGGCCGATCTGGCGACATGTCGGCGAATTTGGGGTGGTACCACGAGAATTCGAATCTCGTCCCTAAGACGTACGTCTACCGTCTTGGGGGTGGGATTTTTTTATTTTGTCGTACAGGCAACCGCATGACGTACCGAACATACGGTACACCAAAACGAGCGCAGAAACTTCTACATCGAAAGGATATGAATCTCTCATGACGCAAAAACTGAAAGCGGGCATCGTCGGCGGCACGGGCATGGTCGGCCAACGGTTCGTCGAACTGCTCGACCAGCATCCGTGGTTTCAAGTTACGGCCATCGCGGCCAGCGCCGGCTCGGCCGGCAAGACGTACGAAGAAGCGGTGAAGGGCAGATGGAAGCTGAACGGCGCCATCCCGGAAGACGTGAAGGGGATCGTCGTTCAGGATGCGTCCAAGGTGGAAGAGGTCGCTGCCGGAGTCGATTTCGTCTTCTGCGCGGTCGACATGCCGAAGAAGGACATTCAGGCGCTGGAGGAAGCGTACGCGAAAACCGGTACGCCGGTCATCTCCAACAACTCGGCGCATCGCTGGACGCCGGACGTCCCGATGGTCATCCCGGAAATCAACCCGGGTCATATCGACGTCATCGCGGCGCAGCGCAAGCGCCTCGGCACGTCGACCGGTTTTATCGCGGTGAAGCCCAACTGCTCGATCCAGAGCTATGTGCCGGCGCTGCACGCGCTAATGGATTTCAAACCTACGAAGGTCGTCGC
The DNA here is from genome assembly GCF_005765165.1 of Paenibacillus antri. NCBI lineage: Bacteria > Bacillati > Bacillota > Bacilli > Caryophanales > Paenibacillaceae > Paenibacillus > Paenibacillus antri. Next base: position 31,626 of record NZ_VCIW01000013.1, read on the forward strand.
ATCCACGTACCAAGCGATTTCCGGAGCGGGCAAAAATTTCACCGATTGGCCGGAGATGATCGATAACGTCATTCCGTATATCGGCGGCGAGGAAGAGAAGAGCGAGCAGGAGCCGCTGCGCATCTGGGGCGGGATCGAGAACGGGGAAATCGTCAAAGCGAGCGCGCCGCTCATCACGACGCAGTGCATTCGCGTTCCGGTCACGGACGGTCATCTCGCGACCGTATTCGTCTCGTTCGAGAAGAAGCCTTCGAAAGAAGAAATTCTCGCCCGCTGGTCGCAATTCCAAGGCCGTCCGCAGGAGCTCGGTCTGCCAAGCGCGCCGAAGCGGTTCATTACGTACTTCGAAGAAGAGAACAGACCGCAGACGAAGCTGGACCGCGACATCGAGCGCGGCATGGGCGTCTCGGCGGGACGCCTTCGCGAAGATACGATCTACGACTATAAATTCGTCGGATTGTCCCACAACACGCTGCGCGGCGCGGCGGGCGGCGCCGTGCTGATCGCCGAGCTGCTGAAGGCGGAAGGGTACATCCAAGCGAAATAAACAACAGCAAGCACTCGGGTGTTTCCCGGGGGCTTGCTGTTTTTTTACGACTAAGCGTTCAGATCGTACAAGCCCGGGCTGTGTTCGTTCGGCGCTTCCGGCAGAATCGGCACGGGATGGCCTTGCGGCGGCGGAACGACCGCCAGATCGCCGCCGTTCCGGCTCGGCGACGGGCCGGCGTAAATTTCGCCGATCCGCGTCGGGTCCAAGCGGAAGTTAAATTGCGCGTTATGGAAGCCCATCTCCACGTACTTGCGGCATTCCGGATACTTATTGATATCGTAATTCGGCACCGGGAACAACTTGCCCCAATTGACGCCGAGCGTCTCGAGCGCCTTGGCGAACGCGTTCTGATGCGCGTTGTCCCGTACGATCAAGAACGCCAACGTCTCCCGGAACGTCTTATTGGCGCTCATCTCATAGATGCGGGACTTCTGCAGCACGCCCGTGGATTCAAGCACCAGGTTGTCGAGCAGGTCAGTGATCAAATTGCCGTGGTTATATACGTAGGTGCCTTGCCAAGGGAGTCCGGCGGCGTCTACCGGCAGGGAGCTCTGCGCGCCGACGATGAAGTGATGCGGGTTAGCGGTCTTGACGGCGTCGTTCAGCGGAGCGCCGTCCACGCCGGCGTTGCCCGGAACTTGCTCCCCGGTCCCGGTAAGCAGCTGATTAATCGTGTGCTGCACCAGCTCGACGTGGCTCAGTTCCTCCAAGAACACTCCGCGGATCAAGTCGCGATATTGCGTCGCGTTGCCGCGGAAGTTGTTGCTCTGGAAGAAGAACTGCATCATCGTTCGCATCTCGCCGAACCGGCCGCCTAAGATCTCCTGAATGACCTTCGCCGCTTCCGGATCCGGCTTATCCGGAACGATCATGTTGATTAAGTCTTCTTTGTAAAAATACATCCGCTGTCCCCCTATTTTTTCTTCAGACGTAGTTTGCTTTCTGGGGTAGGAACCTATTCCGCCAGGGAAGGGATCGTTCCGACGCAAAGCGCGGCGGCGCGAGCCGCTGAATGGCCTGGAGCAAGATAGGGGAATGATGATCGGGCGTCTTTTTTCCATTTGAACCGCAACTTCCCAACCCTTGGAAACGTATGCTTTAACGGGTTCACCGAGTCGGTTATTCAAGGGGGGAGCGAGTCATAACTTCTTTCATGAAATCTGTCAGCGTCGCCATCGCGGCCGAAGCGCTGATTACGGCGATCGTCGCCATCGGCATTTACTACGGCGTCGGAGTGTTTCCGTATACGACTCCGTGGGCGTCGGGAACGACCCCGCCGGAGCCGGCGCAGCTCCACTTCACGCTGCCGATCGGCATGCCGTCGTTGCAGGAATTGAAGATGCCGCTCAGCTTCATTCGCGCGGAGGGGCTAGGCTTCGGCATTGCCGGCTTCTTGCTGTCCGCGGCGGCGATCCTCGCGCAGAGCTTCGCTCGCGGCGCCTACTTGGGCGGATTGCGAAGCCATGCCGTGAACGGGGAGAAAGCCGATATGCTGCGCGCCGGACGGCATTTCTTCTTTCGGATGACAGGCTGGACGATCTTTCAGCACGCCGCGGGGTTGATTCTCTTCTTTAGCGCGGTCGTCTTCTTCCCCTTCGCCTTGATCGGCATGATCGTCCTGTTCGCGTTCTCGCTGACGCCGTATGTAATCGTGCTGCGGGACGTCGGCTTGGCCGAAGGGTTGGCAAGCGCGCCGGGGGTGTTTCGACGGGCGTTCGGGAGGCTGCTGCCCTTAGCGATCGTCGCGGCTATCGTTACGGCGCTCTGCGGCGGCGCGCGGTTGGCCCCTGTGCCATACAACTATTTGCTTTGCATGGTCATTTACGTGCCTGCAGCCACGTACTTGATCTATGAGCTGATGCTGCGGCTGCATGCTTTCCTCAGAGAAAACAATACCCCGCTGCCTAAGCCGCAGTTCCGGGAGCGTGCGCGCCGGTTCGGCGGATGGGCCTGGGCCGCCCTGCTTCTCGTCGCGCCGCTGACGGGAGCCGCGGCGGCAACCGGTCACCTGTTCGCGCCGTTGTCGCTGGCGAACGGTTCGGAGAAGGAATGGAACGGCGTCTCCTTCTGGAACGATTTCACGGCGGCGTACGCTCGTTCGGAGCAGCGCTACACCACGTACGGCTGGAAGCATACCGGCGAGATGCGCCTGCGGATCTCGATGCCCGAGCTCGCGAACGGAGCGGGACCCGAGCTGCTGCGCGGCACGGCCGAAGTGACCTGGGGCCTCATGGAGGAGAAGACGACGCGGTCGGGGAATTCCTCGCATATCTTCTTAGAGGAGACGCAACGAACGGATCGGCTGTTTTACAGCTTGAAGAAGGCGACGACGTCTACGGGGGCTTCGTATTTTTCCAGTCGCGAAGGAACGGCGCATCTCCTGACGTCGGGCGGGAATCTAAGAGAGCCTCACGAGCTGGAGATGATGGTAAGCGGCGACGGGAAGCGCGTCTTCCTGTTGCTTCATCCGACTCGATTCCCGGTTGACCCCGTCTGGCGGGTTTCGAAGGACGGCCGGTATTTGATCCCGCTGACGAGCCCGATGAACGCCGGCGACTTCCGCTATTTTTGGTTCTCGTCGGAACCGAAGGCGGAGGAGGCGTTCGCGATGCTCGCGGAGAAAAACAAGGAGACGCTGCTCGGAGCGCCGGCGCCTTATCAGCTGCTTCCTTACGCGCTGCAGGAGGCGGACGGGGATATGGTCGCGACGCTCATCGCCATGACGCCCGAAGCGGCCCGCGAGTCGGTGCCGGCTTGGGACGCGGAGCAGTGGACTTCCTACCTTCGTACGAAGTACGAGGGGGTCGAGTACGCGGAATTGTTTCCGTATGTTTCGAAAGCGGGCGAATACGACGGCCACGTCTGGGAGGAGAGGACGCCGAAGTCGGAAGGCGCTATTCGTACTCGGATCACGGTTCCGTATCCGAACGGAAGCGTAACGGTAGAATTCGAAGAGAAGGAGGGCCAGCTCTTGGAGCTGCAACTTTTCCTCGACGGGATCGTACAATTGGAAGAATCCAACAAGAAGGGATAAGGATATGGGATGTGGACGCGCGGCGAATTGAAAGACAGAGCGAAGCAGGTGCTTCGCACGTCGTATTGGAAGGCATTTCTCGTTAGCTTCGTAATCGCGGTCATCGGAGGCGGCATTCCGAGCTGCTCCTTCAACTCCGGCTTAGGCGGCGGCGGGGAGGGAGACGGCGGCGGAGCGTCGTGGAACGGAGGGCTCGGGGAAGGCATGGACGGCATCGTCGCCGCCGTACTCGTCGCGGTGATCGTCGTTGCCGTCGTCATTGCGTTGGTCGGCCTCGCCTTTACGATTTTTCTTCGTTTTCCGTTGGAAGTAGGATCGAAGCAATATTTCAAACAAGCGGCGTTAGGCGACGTGAACATGAATTATCTGGGATACGCGTTCGGGAGAGGCAAGTATGCGCCGATCGTGAAAGGTATGCTCTGGATGAGCTTCCTCAACCTCCTATGGTTCTTGCTGCTCATCGTCCCGGGCATCGTGAAGTCGTATGCGTACAGCATGGTACCGTACCTGCTGGCGGATAACCCGGGGATCGGAACGAAACGCGCGGTCGAGCTCAGCGATCGGATGACGCAGGGTCATAAATGGCGGATGTTCGTGCTGGATCTGTCCTTCATCGGATGGTATTTGCTCGGCGCGCTCGCTTGTTTGATCGGCACGCTGTTCGTCCTGCCGTACGTCAACGCGACGAAGGCGGAGCTTTATTTGACGCTGCGCCGGAACGCTTTGGACGAAGGGGTCTGTACGCAGGCGGAGCTAGGTTTGACGGAGTACGTATAAGCGGGAGGCGCAGAACATGTCCTTTTCATTCGTTACCGCACTTATTCAAGGCTTCTACCTCGGTTTGATCTTGCTCGTGGTCGTCGCGCTCGTCAGCGGGATCGTCTACATCGTATGGAAGAGGAAGCACGACGAGAGAGTGGAGCGGAAGCTGGACGAAATCGTCGATTTGTTGAAGAGAAACCCATAAGAAAACAATGCTGAAAGAATGGGTTTTCAATCGCCGTTGAATTGTATACAATGTGAGTACAATATTGAATCTAATTCATGGCGAGGGATCGAGATGACGGAGAAGAAGCTGCAGCGGCTTAAGGTCAGCGAGAACGGGCGGTATTTGGAAAAGGAGGACGGAACCCCGTTCTTCTGGTTGGGCGACACGGCATGGGAGCTGTTTCACAAGCTCGACCGGGAGGAAGCGGAACTGTACTTGCGCAACCGCGCCGAGCGCGGATTTACGGTCGTCCAAGCGGTGGCGCTCGCGGAGCTGGAAGGATTAACGACGCCGAACGCTTACGGGAGCTTTCCTCTAAAGCGGGACGCGAACGGCGAATACGACCCTGCGCAACCGGACGTCGCCGAGGACGGAACGTACGGATACTGGGACCATGTCGACTTCATCGTCGACAAGGCGGCGGAATACGGCATCTACATCGCCTTGCTGCCGACGTGGGGCGACAAGTACAATCTCGCATGGGGCAAAGGGCCGGTCGTCTTTACGAAACACAACGCGCGGGCGTTCGGCCTGTGGATCGGGGAACGATACAAGTCTAAGACGAACGTCGTCTGGGTGCTCGGCGGCGATCGGCCGCTCGAGACGCGGCACCATTTCGAGGTCGTCCACGCGATGGCGGAAGCGATCCGCGAGGCGGACGGGGGCCGTCATCTGATGACGTTCCACCCGGCCGGCGGCCGCTCCTCTTCGATGTACGTCCATGACGAGGAATGGCTCGACTTCAATATGATTCAATCGGGACACGGCGCTCTGCATACGGCGAACTACGCCATGGTCGCGAAGGACTATGCGCTCTCGAAGACGAAGCCGACGTTGGACGGGGAGCCGTGTTACGAGGATCACCCGGTCGGATTCAAGGCGGCGAACGGCTACTTCGACGCGGCAGACGCGCGGAAAGCGGCGTACTGGGCGCTGTTCTCGGGCGCGTTCGGCCATACGTACGGCCATCATTCGATCTGGTCGATGACGAGAGAACCGGCGGACTATTTCATTATGGATTGGAAGCAGGCCCTCCTCCGCCCCGGCGCGGCGCAGATGCGCCATGTCCGAACGTTGATGGAGTCGAGACCGGCCAAAAGCCGCGTCCCCGATTCGAGCCTGCTCGCGGCGAATTACGAAGGCGCCAATCATCTGACGGCGTGTCGGGGCGACGGATACGCCTTCGTCTACAGCCCGAACGGCCTTCCGTTCCGGGTGCGCCTCGGCGCGATCTCGGGCGAGCGCGTCGTCGCGACGTGGTTCGATCCGAGAACGGGAGCGACGGTGCCGGCCGGCGAGTCGGCGAACGAAGGGGAGCTGGAAGTCCGGCCGCCTTCGAGCGGCCGCAACGAAGATTGGGTGCTGATGCTGGACGATGCGTCCAGAGGCTACGTCATTCCATAGAAGCGACCGAAGACTCCCTTGGCGCACGATGCCAAGGGAGTCTTCGCGTCGTCGGCGTTCGCGCGAATATTTCCCGAGCAACCGCAGCGTTCCCGTTCTTTCGACATCGCTTCGGCTCGCCTCGTTCGTCTATCGGAGTTCGGATATGGCAATGGTAGTAACGATATGCGCGAGCGGAAGGAGGGACGCTTACGATACACGACGAACCGCTGCAAAGCGCCGACGCCAGTTGGTCATGGTATCGCGCGGATCGAGAGGAGGACGCCGGGAAAGCGATGTCTCGTCCCGAGCTGCGGAGCTGGGCCGACGGCGCGAAGGCGCGCGGGCATAATTCGATCCGCACGGTCTGGTTCGAGGCGGACGGCAACGAATTGCAAGGCACGGTCGCGATCGTACCCGACCCGCAGCGTCCCGAGGCGAAGCGGCTGTTCCATTATCGGGTCACGAACGACGCGTTGGCGACGATCGGAATGGACAGACTGCTTCGCGAGACGATCGACAAGAAGCGGTTCGCGGAGCGCCTGCTCGCCTGCAGCAGTCCGGTCGAGGGTTTGCTTTACCTCCTGAATTGGATCCTTGAACATTATTTCGATTGGATGGACGCCTTCGAGCTGGAGCTGACGCGGGCGAAAACCAAGATGCGGGAGACGAACGACGGCCATCTCTTCGAGTACATCATGGACTTGAGATATAAGCTGCTTCACTGGAACGCTCAGGTCATTCCGCTCAAGGAGATCCGGTTCGCCGCGGAGGAGACGTTCCCGCGGAGGCTGACGGACAGCGAGCCCTTCGCCGTCCTTCGCGTTCGCATGGAACGGGTTCGGATGCTTCAGGACGAATATATGGCCGAGATCGATTCGCTGCTCAAGCTGGACGACGTGACGGTCAATTACCGCGCGAACGACATTATGAAGACGCTGACGGTATTCACCGTGCTGTTGACGCCGATGACGGCGCTCGGGGCGATCTGGGGAATGAATTTCGAGTCGATGCCCGAGACGGAGCGGGCGTGGGGATATCCCGCGGCGTTAACCGCAATTTTCGCCTTGATGGGGGGGATCTATTGGTATTTGCGGAAACAAGGGTGGACGAAGAGCATTCTCGAGGTCAAGCCCGACCGCAAGAGGAAGAGCGAGGGCGGGGAGCCGTGAGACGAGCCCTGGAAATATCGCTGTATGTGGAACGTATGTTTGGTATATAATATAAGAACATACATTCGGCGAAAGGCGGTCGACGAACATGAGGAACGAGCTGGAGAAGCGAATCGGGCGCGTCGTAACGATTATCTATGCGGACCGGAGGAGCGGATTTACGAAGCGGAGAATCAAGCTGCTGGGAGTGGAAGGGAACGCAGTGAAGGCGTTTTGTCTGGAGCGCCTGGCGCCGCGAACGTTCCTTCTGCCGTCGATCTTGGCGGTGGAAGCGTACGCGCCGCCGGCCGAGCGACGGCCCCGGCGCGAGTCGGCGGGCGGCTATCACGCCTTGCGAAGGTAGGCATATGATGGAGCATCCGAGTCGAAGGAGTTGTTTCTCGAATGCCCATCTCTCCGGGCACGCATGTGCTGTATACCGTTCGCGCGGGCGATACGTTGTACTCGATCGCGAACGGCTTCGGAACGAACGTGCCGTCGTTGATTCAAATCAATAGTTGGTATCCTCCGGTGATCGAACCCGATCGCCTCTACCCCGGCCAAGCGCTTCTCGTTCGTCTGCCCGGCATGTCCGAGCAGAGCGCGGTCCAATATCAAGCGATCGAGGGCGACACCTTGTTCCGCATCGCCGAGAGGTTCGGCGTCGGGGTCGAGATGCTGGCCGCGCTGAACGGGTTGGAGCGGCCGGACATTCTCCGCGTCGCGCAGCTGATATACATCCCCGCCTTCGTCTACGAGGTCGAGGCGGGCGATACGCTGTACGGCATCGCCCGCCGATTCGGCCGGTCGCTGAACGAGCTGATCCGGGCGAACCGGAACCGCCCCGGATTTTCGCCGGACGTTCTGTTTCCCGGCTTCCGCTTCGTCGTACCGCTCCCGGCGTCGACGAATATCGCCGTGTTCCAGCCGCTTCCGGGCGGCCGCGTCGCCCCCGGAGAGCGGCTGACGGGCGTCGCCCGCGCATTCGAGGCCGGCGCGCTCTATCGCATCGTCGACGCGGCGGGCGGCGTCGTCGCGCAGGAACGCGCCTTGACGGCGTCGGAGGGGGCGCCGGCGTTCGGCCGCTTCGATGCCGCGATCGCGTTCGATCGGCGCCCGTCGACGAGCGCGGGCACGCTCCTAGTTTATACGCGCAGCGCCAACGACGGAAGCGTGCAGGACTTGGTCGAGGTGCCGATCGCGTTCTAAACGGGAATAGAAGAAGAGACATCCCCGGCCGCCTGCCGATTCCGGCGGCTCGGGGATGTCTCTGCGTTCAGGGGGCTAACGGAACCTCGAACCTCGCGACCAAGAACATTACGACGAGCGCCGAGTACAACAATGCTCTCTCCGTATGCGTGTGGTGCAGGCGAAGCATGGCGAACATGACCACGTAAAATCCGACGGACCAATAATAGGTCCATGCATGATCGTATACGATAATCCCTCTCCATTGCCATATCCACTCCAGCGCGGAGAAGCCGGCGACCCATAAAGCGTAGTACGCCGACTTCCTCGCGATCGTCCCCTCGGAGGGGAAATGATGTAAGTATAAGATTGCAGTGCAAGGAAGCAGAATGAACGTGTTCATGAGGTCCGCCACCTTATGCGATAACAACGATTCGGGTTGGAACATCCACGTCAAACGATCATGACAAAGGAAGTTATACAAGAGGTTGCTGAGCGATACGAACAGGATGGTGTTATAGTATTGTCGCCATCGCTTCGCGGCCCCGGTGACGAGGGCGGCGGTGAGCAACGCAGCATTCGATAGAATGATCATCGGCATCTCCCCATGTCGGGTTTTGCCTTCATTGTATCCATTTCATGGATGATTAAACGATTTTCGTCAAGTCTTGATGAGATTGGCGTTACGGCGACGCGAATTTCGACCTTGCTCGCCGTCCATCGTCCGGCTGCTAGAACCGCGCGTTGTGCCGGAAATCGCGGGGAGCGGCGGGGACGCGGAAATCAGCGGATTCCCCTCCGACGAAGCGGCGGACTCGAAGGTAAAAGTCTGGAACGCCGCCGAGCAGGTTTTCGTTGACAAATCGAATGAGAATGCTTATCATCTACGATGATAATGATTTTCAATATCGGGGCATACATTTCCATCCTAGGGGGGTGGCGCGTTGAACAGCAGGATGCAGACGGAAGGGTTACATATCGGATACGGCAGCGTGCCGATCGTCGAGGATTTGAACTTGCTGCTGCCGGACGGCCGGCTGACCGCGTTGGTCGGGGCGAACGGCAGCGGGAAGTCTACGATTCTGAAGGCGATGTCGCGCATTCTGAAGCCCTCTGCGGGTCGGGTGCTGCTCGACGGCAAGACGATCGAACGACATTCGACCCGGGACGTGGCGAGGCAGTTGGCCATCTTGCCGCAGCAGCCGGTCGCTCCGGAGGGGCTGACGGTCGAAGAGCTCGTCTCGTTCGGCCGCTTCCCGCATCAGCGCGGGCTCGGCACGATGAACGCCGAGGACAAGAAGGCGATTCGGCGAGCGCTGGCGGTAACGGGCATGGAGTCGTTCGCGGACCGCTCCGTCGACCAGCTGTCCGGAGGGCAACGGCAGCGGGCGTGGATCGCTATGGCGATCGCGCAGGAGACCGAGCTGCTGTTCCTGGACGAACCGACGACGTTCCTGGACATGGCGCATCAGTTGGAGGTGCTGCAGCTGCTGCGGCGGCTGAACCGCGAGGAAGGGCGGACGATCGTCATGGTCGTGCACGACCTGAACCATGCGTCGCTGTACGCCGATCACGTTGTCGCCATTCAGCGCGGCCGGATCGTCGCGCAAGGCGCCCCGGCGGACGTCATTACGCAGTCGATGCTTCGCGAGGTGTTCGGCGTCGACGCGGAGATCGTCGTCGATCCGAGATCGGGCATGCCGGTATGTCTGCCGTTCGCGCTGGCGAAGGAATCGTACGCGGAGGCGCGGCCGGAGCCGGCGCCGGCTCCGGCGCGCGTTATGGCGGGCGCGGGAGCGTAAGCGGGGTTTCATTCCATTCATTATCATCCATTCATATTCGTTCAAAAGGGGTAGGGGAAACAGATGAAATCGTACTCGAAAGCATTGGCATTGATGTTGATTTTCGTTATTGCGCTGGCGGGCTGCGGCGGCGGCAACGCGGCGACGGAAGGCGGGGACGCGACGACGGGGACGGGCGAAGCCGCGGCGGAGACGCCCGCAGCGGAGGAAACGCCTGCCGCGGAACCGGCTGCGGAAGAGCCGGCGGCCGTCGCGCTTAAGGATTCGAAGGGCGAAGTCGTGCTTCCGAAGCCGGCGACGAAGGTCGTTACGCTCGAATGGACGTACGCCGAAGATTTGATCGCGGTCGGCGTGCAGCCGGTCGGCAACGCGGATAACGAAAATTATAAGCGGAACGTGAGCGACCAAGCGGCGCTCGGCGCCGACGTCGCGGACGTAGGCACGCGTCAAGAGCCGAACCTCGAAGCGATCGCGGCGCTCCAGCCGGACTTGATCGTCGGCGTCGCGTTCCGGCACGAGAAAATTCTCGATCAGCTGAACGCGATCGCGCCGACGCTCTTGTTCAATCCGTATCCGGACGAAGCGAGCGGCGTAGACCAGTACGGCGAGATGGAGGAGACGTTCCGCACGATCGCCGCGGCGGTCGGCAAGGCCGAGGAAGCGGATAAGGCGCTCGCGGACTTGGCGAAGCACTACGACGAAGCCAAAGCGAAGCTGGAGCAAGCGGGCAAGAGCGGCGCGGAGATCGTGCTGACGCAGGCGTACAGCAATCAGAACGCCGCGGATCTGCGGCTGTTCACGAGCAACAGCTTAGCGATCAAGACGCTCGAGAAGATCGGACTGAAGAACGCGTGGTCCTCCGACAAGTTCGAGGCGTACGGCTTCTCGACCGCGTCCGTCGAAGCGCTGCCGGCGGTGCAGCAGGCGAACTTCCTCTACATCGTGCAGGATGACGACGACGTGTTCGCGACGAAGCTGAAAGACAATCCGGTGTGGACCGGTCTGCAATTCGTGAAGGAAGAGCGCGCCTACCCGCTCGGCGGCTCGACGTGGCCGTTCGGCGGGCCCGTCTCGGCGAAAGTGTTCGTGGATCGTACCGTCGACGTCTTAACGAAATGATCGCGGCGCGTAAGGAGCCGGTATCCGAGGCCGGCGCGGCCGCGCGGCGCCTCCTGCTCGCGTACGTCGGCGGCGCCGTCGCGCTGGCCGCGCTCCTGCTCGTAAGCCTTGCCGTCGGCGAAGCCCGATTGTCTGCGCGGACCGTGTTCGAAGCGCTGACGGCGCGCGACGCGGGCGTCCTCGAGCACACGATCGTTTGGGGCGTCCGGATGCCGCGCGCCGTCATCGGCATCGTCGCGGGGGCGGGCCTCGCCGTCGCCGGGGCGCTGCTCCAGACGGTGACCCGCAATCCGCTCGCGTCCGCTTCCACGCTCGGCATTAACGCCGGCGCGTTCTTCGTGGTCGTCGCCGGCACCGTCTTCTTCCCGGCGGCGCTGAAGTCGCAGCCGCTGCTCTTCGCGGCGGCGGGCGGCGCGGGCGCGGCGCTGCTCGCGTTCGCGATGGCCGGCGGCCGGTCGGCGCCGCCGATTCGGATGACGCTCTCCGGCATGATCGTCTCGATGGTGCTCGCCTCGTTCACCGGGGCGATTCAGCTGTTTTACGAGAACGCGACGCAAAGCTTGTTCATGTGGGGCTCCGGCTCGCTCGTGCAGCTCGATTGGAGCGGCGTGGCGCATGCCTGGCCCTGGGTTGCCGGGGGATTGACGGCGGCGCTGCTCTTATCGCGCCAATTCGACGTGCTGGCGCTCGACGAGGAATCCGCCCGCAGCTTGGGCCAGCGCTCCGGCACGGTGCGACTTGCAGGCGCCGGACTGGCGGTGCTGTTGGCGGCGGCCGTCGTCAGCGTCGTCGGGCCGATCGGCTTCGTCGGCCTCGTCGCCCCCCATCTCGTCCGGCTGATGGGCATGCACGCCCACCGGGCGCTGCTGCCCGCCGCCGCGCTGTGGGGCGCCGCGCTCGTGACGGGCGCGGACATCGTCGCGCGCGCGTTCCGCAGCACGCTGGGCGAGCTCCCGGCCGGCGCGGTCACCGCGGCCGTCGGCGCCCCGTGGCTCATCTATCTCGTGCTGAAGCGCCTGAAGGCCGAGGGCGGCGGCGCATCGGCTTCGATGAGCGTCGGCTTCCGTCGCCGCCGGGCGCCGTTCGGCGCGCTCGTGCTGGCGTTCGGGGCGCTTCTGCTCGCCGGGGCGGTCGCCAGCCTCGCCTTCGGCGGCACGCGCCTTCCGCTCGGCGACGTCATCGCCGCCGTCTTCGGGCAAGGCGGAGGCGCATCGAGCTTCGCCGTGCTGCAGCTGCGGCTGCCGCGCACGCTGGTCGCCGCCGCCGCGGGCATGGCGCTCGCGCTGAGCGGTCTGCTCATGCAGACCGCCGTGCGCAACCCGCTCGCGGACGCCTCGGTCATCGGCGTCACGCAAGGCGCCGCCGTCGGCGCGCTGCTCTTGATCGTCGTCTACCCGGAGGCGAGCGCGCAGCTGCTGCCGTTCGCGGCGATGGCGGGCGCGGCCGCCGCGGCGGCGGCGATCTTCGGCTTGGCGTGGCGGCGCTCGCTCCGTCCGACGGTAGTCATTCTGCTCGGCGTCGCCATGTCCGCCGTATGCAGCGCGATCGTACAGGTGCTCGTCATTCAGTCGAAGCTCGGCGCCAGCGCCGCGCTCGTCTGGCTGTCCGGCAGCACCTACGCGCGTACGTGGAGCTCGCTGTGGCAGATCGGCGTCTGCGTCGCGATCGCGCTGGCGGTCGTATGGTGGATGGGGCGGAGACTCGACCTGCTCGCCTTCCAGGACGACAGCGCGACGGGGCTCGGCTTGCCGGTCCGCAACGTGCGCCTCGCCGCCGCCGGCCTCGCCGTCGCCGTCTCGGGCGTCGCCGTCGCGAACGTCGGCACAATCGGGTTTCTCGGCTTGATCGCGCCGCATGCGGTCCGCCTGCTGGTCGGGCAGCATTCGCGTCAATCCGCCGTCCTGTCGGCGCTGCTCGGCGGATTGCTGCTCGTCGCCGCCGATACGCTCGGGCGGACGATGCTCGCGCCGAAGGAGATTCCGTCCGGTCTCGTCGTCTCCTTGCTCGGCACGCCTTACTTTTTGTATCTCATGTATCGCAGCCGGGCGGACCGGCGAGGGTAGCATCGTTGACAGGCTCGGACCGCTTCGGCGTCCGGGCCTGTTTTGTGGTACACTATCCGCGTATGATGCAACACGAGATGAATTCTTTTCGGAAAGCGGTGGAACGATGTTATTTTTATCGAACGAGGGAATCCACGACCCGGCGATGAACCTCGCCCTCGAAGAATACGCCTTGCGAAACCTCCCGCTGGAGGACAGCATATTGTTGTTTTACGTGAACGAGCCCTCGATCATTATCGGGAAAAACCAAAATACGATCGAGGAAATCGATCGCGAATACGTCGAAGCGAACGGCATTCACGTCGTCCGGCGGCTGTCGGGGGGCGGCGCGGTATACCACGATCTCGGCAACCTGAATTTCAGCTTCATTACGAAGGACGAAGGCGACTCGTTCCGCAACTTCGCGAAATTCACGAAGCCCGTTACGGACGCGCTGCGGCGGTTGGGCGTCGACGCCGAGCTGAGCGGCCGCAACGATATTCTGGTCGGGGAGCGGAAGATTTCCGGCAACGCGCAATTCGCCACGAAGGGCCGTATGTACAGCCATGGCACGCTGCTGTTCGATTCCGACATGGAGCGGGTCGCCTCCGCGCTGCGCGTAAAGCCGATGAAATTCGAGTCGAAGAGCACGAAGTCGGTGCGCTCCCGCGTCGCCAACATCAGCGAGTTTCTGCCCGAGCCGATGACGATGGAACAGTTCCGCGGCGCGCTGCTGCGGGAAATTTTCGGAACCGAGCCCGAGCGGGTCCCGACCGTGAACATGACCGCGGACGATTGGGAGGCGGTGCGGAAGCTCGCCGACGCACGATATCGGAGCTGGGATTGGAATTACGGACGATCGCCGAAGTCGAACGTACAGCATGCGCATAAGTTTCCGTCGGGCATCGTCGATATCCGGCTGTTCGTCGAGGAGGGGCGCATCTCGTCCTGCGCGATCTACGGCGACTTCTTCGGAACGGGGGACGTCGGCGAGGCGGAAGCGGCGCTGACCGAGGCGAAATACGAGGAATCGTCGCTGCGGCAAGCGCTCGAGGGCGTCGACGTCGAGAAGCTGTTGGGCGGCGTCTCGCGAGAGGAATTCATCGACCTGCTGCTCTTGAAAATATAATCGAAGAAGCCGCCGAACCTCGCGGGATCGGCGGCTTCTCGCATTCCGGCGCAGCGCGGAGGCCCCGTTTTCGAGAAAAGCAGTTCTTTCATTCAGTATATTGATGTAAGCTGACGTGGAGGGGGAAAGCGATGAAGAGACGAATAAGCCGACGCGAATTCGACGCCCTGACGGACAAGGAGCTGGGGGAGGCATGCTTCGCTCCGGTCGTGCCGCTCATTCGAGCGAAGCCGGATTCGGTAAAGCAAGAAGTGTATCGCAGCCTGACGGACGGGCAGCGGGCGCTGTTTATGTACCATGTGTACGTGGATCATGCGAAGCATTCCGCGGAGCAATTTTATTGGTGGACCGCGCACTACGCGGCGCAGCCGAACGCTTGGGCGGAGCTGCAAAGGGGATTGAACGTTTTCGGAGCGTCGGGGTTGGCGAGGCTGATGGACAAGACGAAGGCGGCGCTTGCCGATCGGATCGGCGACGCCGCACCAGGGGATCCGGACAAAGACGAGGTCCTGTCCGGAACCGTCGGAGCGCTGTACGAGGAGTTCCTTCGCTGCACGGCGGACGCGGCCGGACGGATCGGCCTTGCGATTCGGGCGAATCCGTCCGACTTCGTCGCGTTCGAGGAGCGGGACGCGTAACCGTCGCTAGCCTCGCAGTCTCGCCAGTACGGCTTCCAACTGATTCAGCCCCATCATCAAGCCTTCGGCCATCCCCATCTCGAGCAGCGTCTTCGCGTCGACCGGCGTCGCCGTCTGGATGCGTACCGTCAGCGTCGTCCGGCCGTCGTATTCGTCGAAGAGGAGCGTGCCGATATGCTCCGGGATGCCGCCGACCGGATTCGCGTGCTCGTCCGCGAAGGTTGCGGCGTAGACGACGCGCTCGGGACGCACGATCTCGTGATACACGGCGCGGCTCCAATGCTCCTCGCCTTCGGGCGAGCGCATGGCGTAATGCCATATGCCGCCGGGTCTTAGATCGATGCGGCAGGTCGGAATCGTGTACGGATAAGGCGCCCACCAACGGGACAAGTGCTCAGGGTTCGTGAACGCTTCGAATACGAGCTCGCGGGGCGCTTCGAACGTGCGGACGAGGGTAAACTCCTTCTCGGCAACGCTCGTCGTTACGGCATTCGTCATAACAGGTTCCTCCAATCGAATTAGGGAATACGTAGCGGCTGCACTTAATATAACCGAAATGGAATATTCCAGTCAAGGAATATTTAACGTGCATCTTGTTCGTGTGCGAAGCCGGCGGCATCGAGCTTGCAAGCAGGCGAATAACGCCGGAGCGGATCGCGCGGGGCAGGGGATGTGTGTTTTTTTGTGATTGCGCGTGCGCGTGTGGTACACTTTTACATAACAGATTCGCCGAGGTAGAGGTGTTCCGATGCTTGCGCACGAAAGACATGCCGAAATCTTACGCGTCTTGCACGAACTGCAGTCCGTGAAGACGACGGAATTGATCCGAAGATTCGACGTCTCCTTCGAGACGATTCGCAGAGATTTGGAGTTTTTGGAAAAGGAAGGCGCCCTCGCCCGCGTCCACGGCGGCGCGACGCTGCCGGCTGCCGAGTATCGGCAGGAGCTTCCGTTCACGGTGCGGGAGCGAAAGCGCGTCCCGGAAAAACAGGAGCTCGCGGCGAAGGCGGCGGAGCTCGTCGCGGAAGGGCAGTCGCTGTTCCTCGACGTCAGCACGACGAACACCGAGTTCGCGAAGGCGCTGAAGCAGCGTTTCGAGCGGCTGACGCTTATTACGAATTCGTTCCCGATCGCTTCGCTCGTCATGGATAAACCCGGGTTTACGATTTTGTTCATCGGGGGCGTCGTCCGGAACGAGGAGATGTGCGTCGTCGGCGGCTTCGCGGAGGCGTTCGTGGAGCAATTCCACGCGGACGCGTTCTTCATGAGCGCCAGCGGCATCTCCTTGACCGACGGCGTCACCGATTACGGCGTCGGGGAAATTCAATTGAAGAAACGCATGATGGCGCGCTCCAAGAAGGTTATCGTGGTGGCCGACAGCAGCAAGTTCGACGCCGTGTCGCTAACGTCGGTGTGCGGACTAGACGAGATTCACGGCATCGTCACCGATTCGAAGCTGCCGCCGGAGACGGCGGACAAGTACCGATCCGTAGGCTTAGAGATCTACGCGTAAACTGTTGCGTCGCGAACCTCCCATTGCCGGGAGGTTTTTTTTGCTGTTGCTCACTTTGATTCCTCGTCTACTTTACCCTTCCCAATCGACCGCTTAACGCGAGTTTCGTCTCCGTAGGCAGCAATGAATCGAGGCATACCTCCTCAACCTCCTGATTTAATTGTACGTGAATATGCCCTGCGCTCAGGCGCCGAAGCGCACAACGGTTGGGCGCTTCGAGCCCAATGGCTGTGCAAATTCTGCACACTACCAGTGCAGTTGCCGGCTTTCGGCGGTTGCTCGGGTGCGCGCCGGCGCCGAAGTGCACAACGGTTGGGCACATTGAACCCAATGGCTGTGCAAATTCTGCACGCTACCAGTGCAGTTGCCGGCCTTCGGCGGTTGCTCGGGTGCGCGCCGGCGCCGAAGTGCACAACGGTTGGGCACATTGAACCCAATGGCTGTGCAAATTCTGCACGCTACCAGTGCAGTTGCCGGCCTTCGGCGGTTGCTCGGGTGCGCGCCGGCGCCGAAGTGCACAACGGCAGGGCACATTGAGCCCAACCGTTGTGCAAAATGTGCCCACCGCCGGTGCAGCTGTCTACAGTCGCGCGGTCGCTTGGACGCCCGTCGCGCTCCCGATAAGATTTCCGATTGACAGGAATGCATTTCCGGTGTTAATTTGTATTCGAGTGTCAATATGTGTGAATGTGTGTATTTAATTGTGTGTTCATCTGTTCGCAGAAGGAGGTGTCATGGACCATCTTACCCGTTCTGCTGGTGCTGGCATCCGGCATCGCGCATGCTCTCTGGAATCTGTTAGCCAAGCGGAGCGACGACAAAGCCTTATTCCTATTATGCATCTTCGTACCGACGACGGCGTTGCTTCTGCCCCGGCTCTTCGAAGAGCTGACGAGACCCGGGGTGCCGCCGCAAAGCTATTGGCTGCTGCTGCTGTCGTCGATCGTGCAGGGCTTCTATGCGTTCTTCCTCTCGAAATCGCTGACGCACGGGGACATCTCGCAGGTGTATCCGATGATGCGCGGCATCGGGACGATGCTCCTGCCGCTGATGAGCGTGCTCTTGTTGAACGAACGGCTGACGGCTTGGGGATGGGCGGGGCTTACGCTGATTGCGTCGGGCTTCCTCGCGATGAGTGGCCTGGCGTTCGCGCGCCGCCGCAACCCGATCGCTCCCAAGATCATTGCGTATACGCTCGCGGTTGGGTTGTGTACGATGGGATACGTCCTCGTCGACAAGGTGAACCTCGGCCAGTTCTCGCCGCCGGCGCTGCTCGCCGCCTCCAACATCGGGTTCATGGCGGGACTCGTTCCGTTCGTCCCGTTCCGGCGCATCCGGTGGAAGAAGCTCATGAAGGAGCACGGCGCAACGCTCGCGATCGGATCGATTCTGTCGCCGGGCTCTTATTTATTGTTTCTTTTCGCGATGAGCTTGTCGCCGCTGACGTACGTGGCGCCGCTACGCGAGATCGGCACCGTCTTCGGTACGCTGTTCGGCATCTATCTGCTGCGCGAGCCGAAGGAAGCGGTGCGAATCGTTTCGGCCTGTATGATTTTCTCGGGCATCGTGTTGATCGGCGGTTGGGGCATGTAATCGCTAGTTACATAGAAGGGGCGTGGAAGGAACATGTCGAAAATGGGGAAAACCGTAGCCGTCGAGACGTCGTCGTACGCAAGCGAAATTCAAGCCGTCGCCGAAGCCGTCGAAGCGAGCCGGACGGAAGGGGCGCTGTCGTTCGCCTTCATTACGGATCTGCACCATCGCGCGTCCGGGAACCAGCTGCGCGCCGCCTGGGCGCTTCGCGAGCTGTCGGCGAGGCTCCGCCTCGACTTCGTGCTGCACGGCGGCGACGCGAGCGTGAACGGCCCGAAGGAGGAGGTCGTCACGGCGCAGCGGGAGATGGCCGAGGCGCTCGCGGGGGCGGGCGTGCCGGTGCTGACGGCGAAGGGCAATCACGACGATAACTCGATTTACGATCACGAGCGGAAGACCGGATCGACCGAGCATGTCGTGTTTCCGCAGGAGTCGAAGGCGATCTGGGGCGCCGCTTCGATAGCGGTCGCCCGTTATGACGACTCCCGGCCGGACTCGCTCTATTTCTATGCGGACTTCCCCGAGAAGCGCGTCCGCGTCGTCGTGCTCGACTGCATAGACCACCCGTACCGGCTGAAGGAGAGCGGGGAGCTCGCGTATGTAGGACAGTGGCATTATGTGTTTTCCCAGGGGCAGCTGGAGTGGCTGGCGCACCGCGCGTTCGACTTGCGCGACCGACCGGAGTGGAGCGTCTTGATTTTATCCCATGTCGCGATCCTGCAGGACGGCGTGTTCGGTACGGACCATCCGGTCCGCAACGGAGAGGCGCTCTGGGACATCGTGAAGGCGTTCCGGACCGGCGATCGATTCCGGGGCGAAGGCGGCGAAGGCGAATTCGCGTATCGGATCGACGCGGATTTCGCGGCGCAAGGCGCAAGAGACGTGATCGGCTGTTGGTTCGGGCACGTGCATCACGACCAGGTCGTCGTGCGGGACGGCATTCCGAATATTTCCGCCGTGAACGCATGGACGCTGCAGGAGTTCCCCGAATCGCCGAAGCGGGAGGAAGGCTCGATCACCGAAACCGCCTTCGATATCGTGACCGCGGACCTCGGCGCGAAAGTATGCCGGTTGACTCGTTTCGGCGCGGGGGCGTCGCGAACGGTGTCGTACGGAGGGGGAAAATATTTTTAGCAAAATTTTTCAATTTCCCTATTGAACTTCTGCAGATTCCCTTGTAATATGCAAATTAAGTCAAGGTAAAGCGCTTACACATGAAAGGTTAAGCGCTTTACCTTATGATTTGGATTCCTTTTAAACCGGTTTAAATCCACTTACATAAAAACAGAGCACCTAGATCGATACCTATGGGACCGGTTACGACGAGCGGAGGTGAACGGACGGTTCGGGTTAGTCGGCTTCGCAAAACAAAACAATGGAAGACATGCGGAAACTCTATAGGAGGGGTACTCTTGAACAAATCAAGGCTGCTGGTCGCAATGACATTGGTATTGTTCTCCGTTCTGTTCGCGGCGTGCACGAAAGACGAGGCGGCGCCGAGCGACGCTCCGAAGCCGTCCGAGACGACGGAAAAGAAAGACGACGCGGCCGAGCCGACGGAAGCTCCCGCCGAAACCGTCGTCGTCCAAGAAGCGCCGATGCTGTCCGAGCTCGTGGCGAGCGGCGCGATCCCGCCGCTCGCGGAGCGGCTGCCCGTCGAATCGGACATCATGGTGGAGCCGGTCGTCGAAGAGATCGGTCAGTACGGCGGCGAATGGAAGATGCCGTGGAACGGTCCCGGCGACCGCTGGACCGTCGGACAGCCGACGGAGGAGTCGCTGTTCCGCTTCAGCAAGGACGGCGGCAAGGTGGAGCCGAACGTGGCGAAGGGCTATGACGTCAACGAAAATTCCACGGAGTTCACGATATACCTTCGCGAAGGCATGAAGTGGTCGGACGGCGAGCCGTTCACGGCAGACGACGTCATTTTCTACTGGGAGCACATGTTGAAGAAGGAGACGTTCGGAAAGAAGGTCTACGATGCGTATTACTCCGTCGACCCGGCGACGGGCGATAAGGCGCTCGCCGAGGTGACAAAGGTCGACGATTACACGTTCAAGGTGACGCACAAGTATCCGAGCGTGCAATTCCTCGAGCGCGTCGCGATCGACAACAAGTGGTTTTTCGCGCCGGAGCACTTCCATCGCACGATTCTGCCGGAGTTCGTCGGCGAGGAGAAAGCGCTCGCGATCGCGAAGGAGTGGGGCTTCGAAGACGTGCAATCGTTCCTCGTCGCCACAGGGTACTATTACTGGATCAACCCGGAAATTCCTACGCTTCGCGCATGGGTGGCGAAGAACGATCCGGACAGCGACCAGTTCATCATGGAGCGCAACCCGTACTACTGGAAGGTCGACGAAGAAGGCAAGCAGCTGCCGTACATCGACCGCATCGTGGCGACGAAGATCCAAGATCCGAGCCATAAAATTCTCGGCACGCTGGCCGGCGACTACAACCTGACCTGGTTCGGGGCGGCGGACTTCACGGTGTTGAAGGAGAACGAGCAGAAGGCCGGCTACCGCGTCATCCCGTGGTCGACGGCCGCATGGTCGAGCGCCGGCGTCCAGCTCAATCAGACGATCGCGGATCCGAAGCTGCGCAAGCTGTTCCAAGACGCGAAATTCCGGGAAGCGCTTTCGATCGGCGTCAACCGCGTCGAGATTACGGAAATTTACACGAACGGCATCGCAGAGCCGATCCAGGCATCGGTGCCGGAAGGGCTCGTCGGCTATCAGGACGGCTGGAGAGACCAATGGGCGGCATACGAACCGGATCGCGCGAATCAGCTGCTCGACGAGCTCGGGCTGAAGAAGGGCGCCGACGGCTTCCGGACGCATCCCGACGGCTCGGATCTGACGCTGACGATCATCGACGGCACGACGGATACGGCTCCGTTCCTCGAGCTGCTGAAGAAATATTACGAAGAGATGGGGCTGAAGACCGACATCAAGGTCGTCGACCAAGCGACGCATCAAGAGCTGAAGTACTCCAACCAAGTGCCGTTGCATACGGAAAATATTTCGGTCGCCAACGTCGCGTTCCGTCCGGATACGCTGGTGCCGCTTCGCGTGTTGACGCCGTGGTCGATCGAATACGGCCGATACGCGGAGACCGGCGGCAAGGAAGGCATGGCGCCGATCGGTGACGTCGCCGAAATCATGAAGCTGTGGGATCGAATCAAAGCGGCGAAGACGACGGACGAGATTAACAAGCTCGCGGCCGACATCGTCAAGATTCACCAGAAAAATCAATGGGTCATCGGATACGCGGGACCGACGCCGAACCTGATCGTCGCGTCCAACAAGATCCGTAACGTACCGACCGATCTGATCTGGGCGGACGAATTCCGCTCCCTCGGTCACGCGCACCCGGCTCAGTTTTTCATTCAGCCTTAACCCCGCGTCGGGCGCGGGAGGACGCGGCGAAGCGACGAGCTTCGCCGCCTTCCTTCCCGGGAAGCCCCGCGAACCGTTACGGAGAGGAACGTGTGCGAGATGCTTCAATACATGCTGAGAAGAATCGTGCTGGTCATTCCCGTCGTCTTCTTGATCTCTATCATCGTGTTCTATATCATCCAGCTTCCGCCCGGGGATTACGTGTCCAACTACGCGGCGAAGATGTCTGTCGCCGGCGACGTCATGTCGCAGGAGGACATGGATAAGATGCGCGCGACGCTCGGCCTCGATCGTCCGCTCTACGAGCAGTACTTCTTATGGATGAAAAATATTTTGCTGCACGGCGACTTCGGATTTTCCTTCAATTATAACAAGCCGGTCACCGCCGTCATCAGTCAATATATGGGTCTCACGCTCGTCGTGTCCCTCGTCACGATGGCGTTCCAGTATCTCGTCGCCATTCCGATCGGCATCTACTGCGCCGTGAAGCAGTATTCGGCGGGCGATTACATTTTCTCGGGACTAAGCTTTCTCGGCATGGCGACGCCGAACTTCCTCATGGCGATCATCTTGATGTACCTGTCGTACACGTGGTTCGGCGACCCGCTGCTGGGCTTGTTCTCCAGCGAATACGCGAACGCTCCGTGGTCGTACGACAAGATGGTCGACCTGGCGAAGCACTTAGTCATCCCGGTCATCGTCATCGGCCTCGCGAGCACCGCGGACCTCATCCGCGTCATGCGAGGGCAGATGCTGGACGAACTGAATAAGCCGAACGTCGTGACGGCGCGGGCGAAGGGACTGTCCGAGACGAAAATCTTGTTCAAGTATCCGACGCGCGCGGCGCTCAACCCGATCGTCAGTACGTTCGGCTGGTCGCTGACGTCGATCTTCACGGGCTCCACGATTACGGCGATCGTCCTGAATTTGCCGATCCAAGGTCCGGTCATGTACCAAGCGCTGCTCGGGCAAGACATGTACTTGGCCGGCTCGTGGCTGTTGTTCATGGCGCTCTTGACCGTCGTCGGGACGCTGATTTCCGACATTCTTCTCGCGTGGCTGGATCCAAAAATTCGAACCGAATTCAGGGGAATGTAGCGATGAGTATGATACCGGCTTTAGGAAGACGACGCGCCGAAACGGCCGCCCCCGCCAAGAAAAAGGACGCCAACTACAGCTCGCAATGGCGGCTGATGTACCTGCGCTTTAAGAAGCATAAGCTGGCTCGCATCAGCCTGATCGTTCTTGGCTTGTTGTACGCGGTGGCGATTTTCGCACGCTTCATCGCGCCGTACGGTCTGGAGAGCTACGACAGCAAATATGTGAACGCGCCGCCGATGATGCCCCGCTTCGTCGACGCGGACGGGAACTTCCATCTCCGCCCGTTCGTCTACGAGCTGAAGTCGGAACGCGATCCCGAGACGATGCGCAAGATGTTCGTAGCGAACGAAGACGTTCGCTACCCGTTGCAGCTGTTCGCCCGCGGGGAGGAATACAAGTTCCTCGGCTTGTTCCCGACGACGATACACTTGTTCGGCGTGGAGGAGCCGGGGCGGCTGTTCCTGCTCGGCACGGACGGAATGGGACGCGACCTGTTCTCCCGCATCGTGCTCGGCAGCCAAATCTCGCTCAGCATCCCGATCGTCGGCGTCGGCATCAGCTTCGTGCTCGGGCTGTTCATCGGAGGCGTCTCCGGTTATTTCGGCGGCAGGCTCGATTCGTTCATTCAACGCGTCATCGAGGTTATCCGTTCGTTCCCGACGCTGCCGCTGTGGATGGCGCTGTCCGCCGCGATTCCGCCGCGCATCCCGGTCGTCACGATGTATCTGTACATCGTCATCATTCTCGCGTTCATCGGCTGGACCGATCTCGCGCGGGTCGTGCGCGGCAAGTTCATCTCGCTGAAGAACGAGGATTACGTCCTGTCGGCGAAGATCGCCGGCGTCAGCGACGCGAAGATCATCGTGCGCCATCTCGTTCCGGGCTTCATCAGTTACCTCGTCGTCGCGACGACGCTGGCGATTCCCGGCATGATTCTCGGCGAAACGGCGATGAGCTTCCTCGGTCTCGGCATCCGCTCGCCCGCGACGAGCTGGGGCGTGCTGCTGCAGGAGGCGCAGAAGATCGAGAACGTCGCGTTGTATCCTTGGAAGCTGATTCCGCTCGGCGTCGTCGTTACGACGGTGCTGACGTTTAACTTCTTGGGCGACGGCATGCGAGACGCCGCCGATCCTTACAAGAAATGAGGGAGCGCATGACGACGACAATTCGCGAAGCGGCGGCGCCGGCTGCGCCGCTGCTGTCGGTAAGGGATCTTCGGATTCAGATCGAGATGGACAACGGGATTATGCACGCGGTGGACGGCGTCGACTTCGACATCAAGAAGGGGCAGACGCTGGGACTCGTCGGGGAGTCCGGCTGCGGGAAGAGCCTTACGAGCCGCGCGATTCTCGGGCTGAACCCGAAGGAATGCCGAACGACGGGCAGCATTCGATTCCGCTCTCCGGGCGACGGCGCGGGCGGCAAGGAGAGCGACGGGGTGGACATCGTATCGCTCGACCCGACGGGCCGGCGCATCCGGTCGATCCGCGGCCGCCGAATTTCGATGATTTTCCAGGAGCCCATGACGGCGTTCTCGCCGATGTACACGATCGGCAATCAAATCGTCGAGGCGATCCGGCAGCATCGCACGAAGGACAAGAAGGAAGCCAAGCGTATCGCCCTCGAGATGCTGAGCAAGGTGGGAATATCGGACGAGGCGAAGCGGTTCGACCAGTTTCCGCACGAATTTTCCGGAGGGATGCGTCAGCGCGCGATGATTTCGATGGCGCTGTCCTGCAACCCCGAGCTGCTGATCGCCGACGAGCCGACGACGGCGCTGGACGTGACGATCCAGGCGCAGGTGCTCGATCTGATGAAGTCGCTCCAGGCCGAATTCGGCATGGCGATCCTATTGGTCACGCATGATCTCGGCATCATCGCGGAGATGTGCGACGAGGTCGCGGTCATGTACCTCGGGAAGATCGTCGAGCAAGCGCCGGTGAAGGAGCTGTTCGCGAACCCGAAGCATCCGTATACGAAGGGGCTGCTGAAGTCGATGCCGCGTCTCGGCGGCAACAAGAGGCGGCTCGATTCGATCGAAGGCTCCGTGCCGCTGCCGATCGACATGCCGCCGATGTGCGGCTTCTACGACCGCTGCAAGGAACGGATCGAAGGCGTATGCGACGCGCGGGCCGTTCCGGCGACGGATGTCGGCGAGCGGCATACGGTCCGATGCTTCCTACATTCGAAATAAAGCGAGGGAAGGCGCCCATGGTCCAACCGATCTTGCAAGTGAAACGGCTCAGCAAGGACTATCGCGTGGAGTCCAAGGCTCGCGGGCTGTTTCGGAAACCGTCCTACGTCCGCGTGCTGGACGATGTATCGTTCGAGCTGTACGAGGGAGAGACGTTAAGCGTCGTCGGCGAATCGGGCTGCGGCAAGACGACGCTCGGCCGCTGCATCGTTCGCGGCATCGAAGCCAGCGAGGGGGAAGCGCTCTATGCCGCCGAAGGCGGCGAACGCGTGGATTACTTAAAGCTGAAGGGGAAGGACGCCAAGAAGTATCGCAAGGACATTCAGATGATTTTCCAAGATCCTTATTCGTCCTTAAGTCCGCGGATGAGCGTCTTCGACATCATCTCCGAGCCGCTCGCGGCAAGCTTCAAGCTGAGCAGGGACGAAGTCGAAGCGAAGGTGGCGGACATCGCAGAGAAGACGGGGCTGAACGTCAATTACTTGCGCCGCTACCCGCATGCGTTCTCCGGCGGCCAGCGGCAGCGGATCGCCATCGCCCGGGCGCTCGTCTCCCGGCCGCGGCTCGTCGTCTGCGACGAGGCGGTATCCGCGCTCGACGTCTCGATTCAGGCGCAAATCATTAATCTGCTTAAGGATTTACAGGAGCAGTTCGGCATCACGTACGTCTTTATTTCCCACGATCTCTCGGTCGTGCAGAACATCTCGGACCGCGTCGCGGTCATGCACCTCGGGAAGATCGTCGAGCTCGCTTCTTCGGAGTCGCTGTTCGCGCGGCCGAGGCATCCGTACACGGAGGCGCTCATGTCGGCCGTGCCGCAGCCGGACCCGGAGCGCAAGAAGGATCGCATCATTCTGGAAGGCGAGGTGCCGAATCCGGCGAATCCGCCGAGCGGCTGCCACTTCCATCCGAGATGTCCTTACAAGACCGAGATGTGCGCGAAGGAAGCGCCGTCGATGAAGGACATCGGCGAGGGGCATTACGCGGCCTGTCACTACGCGGAACAACTGACATTACGGGGGGTCTGACGCATGAACGGTTCTAAAGAGGAGAAGCGATTGATCCTGTTTCTGGATTGCGGGGACACGATTATCGACGAAGGCACCGAGGTTCGCGACGAGAACGGCATCGTCGTCGAGGGGAAGGTCATTCCCGGCGCGGACGTCATGGTGAAGACGCTGGCGGAGCGAGGCTATCGCCTGGCTCTCGTCGCGGACGGGCGGGCGCAGTCGTTCGTCAATCTGCTCACGATGAACGGCGTGTACGATTGCTTCGAGACGATGATTTATTCGGAGCCGATCAAGGCGGAGAAGCCGAGCCCGCGCATGTTCAAGGCGGCGATCGGCGCGATGGATTTAAGCGAACGGGACGTCGGGCGCATCGTGATGCTCGGCAACAACTTAAGCCGGGACGTGAAGGGCGCGAACGCGATGGGCATAACGAGCGTGCATCTGGATTGGACACCACGGTATCCGAAGATTCCCGCCGACGCGTCGGAGGCGCCGACGTATACGGTGTCCGATCCGCTCGAGTTCGTGGAGCTGGTCGAACGGCTCGACGCGGCGCTGACGGCTTCCGAAGCGGGTTCCGCGAGCACGGCGTCTTGAAAGGAAGAGCGGCGCCGTGAGCAAAATCGACGAAGTGGCGAAGCTGGCTCGGGTGTCGAAGGGCACGGTATCGAACGTGTTCAGCCAGAAGCGCCCGACCAGCAAGGAAGTGACGGAACGCGTGCTGCGCGCGTCTCGCGAACTGAACTACGTGCCCAATCAAATCGCACGCAGCTTAGTGACGAAGCGGACGATGGCGATCGGGCTGACGATTCCGCACGGCCGGTTTTTCTTCAGCGCGTTCCATACGCAATTCATTAACAGCGTCGTGCTCGAGGCGGCCCGGTACGGCTATCGCGTGCTGCTGGACATGATTCCGGCGCAGGATATCGCGACGCCGTTCCTCGCCAGCTATCCGATCGACGGCGCGGTCGTCATGGACCCGCGGGAGGCGGACGACCGGATCGAGCTGATGCAGCGGGAGGGCATCCCGTTCGTGACGATCGGCCGGGTGCAGGCGACGGCGCCGACGCCGACGGTCGACAACGACAATCGGAAGATCGTGCGCGACATCTGCGATTACTTGTTCGCGCTCGGCCACGGCAGAATCGCGTTCCTGAACGCGGGCGTCTCGACGACGGTGGCGGCCGACCGCCGGGAGAGCTTCCTCGAAGCGATGGCGGGTCGAGGCGTCCGGATCGAGCCGTGGATGATGTTCCACAAGCCGGAGCTGTCCGACGAGCGGTATTCCAATTACGGCTACGAAGAAACCAAGCGGGTGATCGAAGACTCGGGCGGACGGGCGACCGCCCTCATCGCGGACGACGACCGGACGGCGTTCGGCTGCCTGCACGCGCTGAAGGAGCTTGGCCTCGACGTCCCGAACGACATCTCCGTCTTCGTCATCTGCGGCGACGATTCGATGCTGACGCGGTCGACGCCCGCGCTGACGAGCATGGATCTTCGGCCGGCGGACCTCGGCGCGCGGGCGGTGACGACGCTGCTGCGCATGCTGGGCATCGTCGACGGGGACGTCGACGAGCGATGCATCGTGGACAGCGGGATCGTCGAGCGGAGCTCTTGCGCGGCCGCTCCGAATCAAGGGAGGAATCGGGTTGAACGATAACGTAATGAGGATGCGGGCATGACGACGGGGACATGGTTCGTCGATTACGAAATCTACGTCCGCATTCTCGTCAGCGGACTGCTGGGACTGTTGATCGGCTTCGACCGGACGCATAAGCATAAGCCGGCCGGCGTGAAAACGTATATGTTCGTGACGGTGGCGTCGGCGCTGATCACGATCGTCTCGATCCAGAGCGTCTCGCTCTACGGGCATATGCACGATCGGACGATGATGGATCCGATGCGCCTCGCGGCGCAGATCGTTACGGGACTAGGCTTCCTAGGCGCCGGGTTGATCATGAAGACCGGCTTCGAGGTGAAAGGGCTGACGTCGGCCGCCATGATCCTGTTCGCGGGAGGCGTCGGGATCGGCATCGGCGCGGGCTTCTACGGCATCGTCTGCTTTACCGTCGCCGCCGCCTTCGTGCTCGTCCGGGTCGGGGGCTATATCGAGAAGAAGGATCACGAATGGACCGAGCGGAAGCGAGAGCAGGAGCGGGATCGCGGGACGGGGCAAGGACAAGCGCCGCACGGCTCGGAACGGGAATCGCAAGGGCAAAGGAGCGAGACGGCATGAAGCGGACGTTCATCGGGGCGCACACCGGCTGCGGCGACGCGCCGGACAATACGTGGGCGTCTTACTTGGAGGGCGTCGCTTCCGGCGCCGACATCGTCGAAGTCGACGTGCTGACGGCGCGCGACGGCACGCTTCTGCTGCTGCATGACGACAAGCCGGAGCTGAAGTCGCATGGGTTCGCGGAGCTGAACGAGCCCGGGCTGCGCGCGCGCGTCGCGCCGCATCACGGGGAGCATGAGCTGGCGAGGCTCGACGACGTGCTGCGCCATGCGGCCGCGCATCGGATCCGGCTCAACCTCGATCTGAAGAGCCCGGAGGCGATCGACCCGGCGATGGCGCTCGTGCGGACGTATCGGGCGGAAGGGCTGGCGTTCGTCACGGGCTGCTCGGCGGGCATGCCCGAGCGGTATCCGGACGTCCCGGCGCTGTGGAACGCGCCGACGACCGCGCCTTCCGCCGGGGAAGAAGAAGCGTACGCCAAGGCCGTCTGCGAGACGGCGGTCCGGCTCGGGTACCGAGGGATCAACCTGAACAAGGCGACGTGCTCGGAGGCGGTCGTTCGATCGGCGCAGGAGGCGGGACTGATGGTTTGGGTGTACACAGTGAACGATCCGGAAGAGATGCTCCGCTTCGCCGCGATAGGCGTCGACGCCATTACGACGAGACGTCCGGCAACGCTTCGCGCTTGCTTGACGGAGGAGCGGATGGACTCGAAGGAAAGCGACGATTTACGGCGTTAACGACAGCTTAGCCCCGATTCGGTACAATGGAAGCGGATGGGAAACCGAATATCGGGGAGGATCTGCGAATGGCGCAAATTCGAAGCAAGAGAGACGCGGAATCGTTTATGAACGCGTTCGAGGAGACGGCGGCTTGGGACGAAGCGGGAGGCAAGCGGTATTTCGTCTTCGCGGACCGCGAGAGGGGCGGCAGCTGGACGCTCATGCGTTATCCGGACGGCGCGTGGACGATTCACGGCAAGGGCGAGACGTATTGCGACGACGGGGAGACGAGGCTGACGGCGGAGGAAGCTTGCGCGTTCGTATGGAAGCACCGGGCGGCCGTCAATCGAGCGATAGGGGAAGCGGCATAACGGGAAGGAAGTTCGATCGAGGTCCAAGGCGTTCCGCATCGGCGGGGCGGCTTGGACCTTTCCTTTTCGATATAGGTCGTATGGCGCAGGTCGATAGAATCTCTTATAATGGAATGAAATAGAAAGAGAGGCTGGTGTTCGGAGTGGAGTTGGAGGAACGAGAATCGATTCAGCGATGCATGCAGGGCCAGGCGTATTGTCCCGTCAATCTTCCTCGCGCGATCTGGTTTTGGGTCGCCTTCGCGCTCGTATCGGCGGCGTCCGCCGCCGCGAACTTGATCTGGCGCGATCCCGCGCTGCCGACGTTGTTCGCCATTCCGGCGATCTACCTCGGCTTGATCCGAATTCCCGTCCCGGCGTTCGCCGCCGCCAACGCGGCGTCGTGCGCGCTGATCGCGTTCGTCGCGGAGCGGGACGCCGGCGGCATCGTAACCGCGGCCGCCTTCCTCGCGGTTTCGTGCTTGGTCAGGCGTGTCGCCGCGACGTCCTTCCGGCATTACAGCCAGAAGCGGCAGTACGAGGAGCTGTTCATGGATACGATGCTGTCGTTCGCGAAGAGCATCGACACGCGCGATCCTTATACGGCGTTCCATTCGCGCAACGTCGCGGGCTACGCCAAGCGGATCGCCGAGGAGCTGAAGCTGCCCGCCGCGCAGACGGAAGCCGTCTACTTGGCCGGGCTCATTCACGACATCGGCAAGATCGGCACGCCGGAGCATATCTTGAGCAAGGAGTCGCGATTGACCGAGGAAGAATACGAGATTATGAAGCGGCATCCGGAGGCCGGCTACGACATCGTCAAGAACATCGCGAGGCTGCAGGAGCTCGGCATCGCCGATATGGTGCGGCACCATCACGAACGCGTCGACGGCAAGGGGTACCCGCACGGCTTGCGCGGGGACGCCATCCCGCTCGGCGCGCGCATCTTGGCGGCGGCGGACGCGTTCGACGCGATGACGACGAACCGCTCGTACCGGCAGAAGCTGGCCGTAGAGACCGCGGCCGAGGAGCTTCGCCGCCACAGCGGCACGCAGTTCGATCCGGCGGTAGCGGAGGCGTTCCTGCGGACGCTCGCCCGCGACGGCAAGCTGCAAGCGCAGGAGTCGCCGCGCGGACAAGCGGCGCCGGCGCAGACGGCCGCGGGCTAAGCGTGCGGATGGTCGGGAAGGTCTGCTCGGAAGGGGCGAACGGGAAAACCTCCCGCTCATCCCCGGACAAAACCGTCGAAACGATCAACGAACGGGAAATCCTCCCGCTAATTGGGCGATAACGAGCCGTTGCCGCTCCTTTCCCGCAAATAAAATGGAGCTTTTCCCGTTCGATAGGCGAATACCGCCCCGATCCTGCCGATAAAAGGGAGGATTTCCTGTTCGGGAGGTGCGCTATCGAACGAAACGAATGCTCCTGACTGCTGAACGATGTCCCTCCCGAAGGGGCATCGTTTTTCTTTTTCCCGCATATGGATGGAGTAGGAACCTTAATAGATTGCTAGAGACGAAAAGGAGACTCCGCCCATGACCCCGCTAGACAAATCCACAAGAAACGCGTTACGGCTCGGCTACAACCTCGTCGTGACCGAGAGGCGTCCGGCGTACGTCCCGCTGCCGGACGCGGACCTGTTGTTTCTTCTCGCCGTCGCTCCAAGCACCGGAACGTTCCAAGCCGGCCTCGTTCGGCTGTCAGACTGCCGCTTCGAAGAAGGGAAGGAGGAGCCGACGCGATTGCCGGCGGAGAAGCTTTACGCGGCTTCGTTCGATTTCGTGAACGGGCTTCGCGCTTCCGTCGACGAGAGCCGCCTCGACGCGTCCGCGGCCGACGCGGTCCGCGGTGTACACGAGGAGCTGCAGGACATCTTCCGGCAAGTCGCGGACGCGCTGCTGAAACGGAGAAGCGAAGCGTAACCGCAGCTTGCGTCGATCGTTCGCGATGCTTGATAATGGGAGTAACTATTTTCGAATCCGAGAGGTACTTCCATGATCGCCCAACCGTTCACCTTACAATCGATCAAGCGTCTGTGCGGACGGTTCGCGTACGAAGACGGGGAAGCGATCTACGCCGCGGGACGCGTGCGCCTCGACCGCGACGATCCGGACGCGGCGGGCTTCGGCGCCGAGGTCGCCGGAATCGGCGGCGTCCGCCGCGTGTCCGTGTCGTTCGGACCGGACGGTTCGCCGATCGCGGACTGCGACTGCGAGCCGTTCCTGCGATACGAGGAGCCGTGCGAGCATATCGCGGCTGCTCTTCTACAAATCTATGAACTCCGCAGCGATCTCCGGTCGCCGTATCGGCCGATGCCGTCCGCGGAGCAGCGCGCCGCGGACGGGCTGCTGGCGCTCTTCGCGTCGGGGCCGCCGCCGGACGGCGTCCGCCGGACCGCGCTCGGCGCGCGGAAGGAGACGCTCGACGTCGAGTGGATCGTCAAGGCGCGCGAGTACGCGGACGGGAATCGCTTGTTCGCCGTCGAGATGAAGCTCGGTCCGGGGAAGACGTACGTCGTTCCGCGCATTCGGGACTTCCTGGACGCCTATGACCGAGGGGAGGCGTACGCGTTCACCGCCCGCTTCGCGTACGAACCGCAGGCGCATCGATTCGCGCCCGCGGATGAAGCGGCGCTGCGCGAGCTCGTCCGGGCGAAGCGCTCGGAGGAGGCGTATCGCGCGGCGGGAGCGGCGGGCCTGCCGGCCGCCCGGCGATCCGACGCGGACCGGTCGCTTCCGGTGCCGCCGTACGCCTGGGAAGCGCTGGAGCCGCTGCTCGCCGCGGCGCCTTCGGTCGCGCTCGAAGCCGGCTCGGAGCGATGGAGCGGCCTTCGGACGTCGGAGGAGCCGCTGCCGCTCAAGTTCGAGTTCGACGCGATCGACGCGGACGAAGCCGCCGCGTTCGGCGAAGGCGGAGACGATGCGTTCCGGCTGGACGCGGGCGGATTGGACGGCGTCCTCGTCATGGAGACGTACGGTCTCGCCCTGCACGACGGCAAGCTGGTCAAGCTGCCCGCGGCGTCTTGCAGACGGCTGGCGGAGCTGCAGCGGCTCCTGACGTCGCTGCGCGAGCCGCGCATCCGTATTCCCGCCGATCGGATGGAGACGTTCCTGCGCGAGGTCGTCCCCGGACTGCTGTCGCTCGGCGAAGTGCGCGTCGCGAAGGCGGTGTCGGACCGGATCGTGCAGACGCCGCTGAAAGCCCGGATATACCTCGACCGCGTCAGAGACCGGCTGCTGGCGGGGGTGGAATTCCAATACGGCGACCTCGTCGTTAACCCGCTTGAGGCGCGCGCCGGCACGGCGAAGTCCGGCCGCATCTTGCTGCGAGACGGGGAGAAGGAACGGCGCATCCTGGAGCTGATGGACGCCGGCGGGTTCGTGCAGACGGAAAGCGGCTACTTCCTGACCGACGAGGCGGACGAGTTCGAGTTTCTCTACGAGATCGTTCCGAAGCTCGAACGGCTGGCGGACATCTTCGCGACGACCGCCGTGAAAGTCCGAATCGTCCCAGGTCCGAAGGCGCCCGTCGTGAAGGTCGACGTCGACGAGCGGGTCGACTGGCTCGAGATCAAGTTCGACCTCGCCGGCATCCCGGAGTCGGACATTCGGCAGCTCGTGCGGGCGATCGACGAGAAGAAGAAATATTACCGGCTCCCCTCCGGCGCCTTGATGCC
Source organism: Paenibacillus antri (assembly GCF_005765165.1). NCBI lineage: Bacteria > Bacillati > Bacillota > Bacilli > Caryophanales > Paenibacillaceae > Paenibacillus > Paenibacillus antri. The sequence goes on from NZ_VCIW01000013.1 coordinate 64,443, forward strand.
GCTCGAGCGCGAACAATTCCAACAGCTGGCGCGGTTCCTGAAGGAGACCGGCCTCACGCCGGCGGAGCTGAGCGGGGCGACGGCGCGCATCCCCGTCTCCCGGGGGCTGTACTTCATGGACCTCGCGGAGCACGAGAACCGCGCCGTGAAGCTCGGGAAGTCGTTCCGGCAAGTGCTAGAGAATATGCGGTATCCCGACAACCTTGACTTCCCGGTGCCGCCGTCGCTCGACGCCGTGCTGCGGGAATATCAGAAGCACGGCTTCCGCTGGATGAAGCTGCTGGCCCATTATCGGTTCGGCGGCGTTCTGGCCGACGACATGGGGCTCGGGAAGACGCTGCAGAGCATCGCCTTCCTCGTCTCCGTCCTGCCGGACATCCGGGAGCGGCGGGAGCCCGCGATCGTCGTCGCGCCGGCGTCGCTCACGTACAACTGGAGGAACGAGCTGCAGAAGTTCGCGCCGGACGTGAAGGCCGTGCTCGTCGACGGCGATCAAGAGGAGCGCGCCAAGAAGCTCCGCCTCGCGCGCGACGCCGACGTCGTCATCACGTCGTATCCGCTGCTGCGGCGGGATATCGCGTCGTACGCCAGACGCCGGTTCCATACCGTGATCTTGGACGAAGCCCAAGCGTTCAAAAACTACGCCACGCAGACGGCCCACGCCGTGAAGCGGCTGCAAGCGAGCCATCGGTTCGCGCTGACCGGAACGCCGATCGAGAACGGCATCGAAGAGCTGTGGTCGATCTTCGACGTCGTCTTCCCGACGCTGTTCCCCGAGCGGCGGCTGTTCCGGGACATGTCCCGAAGCAGCGTCGCGAAGCGGGTGCGTCCGTTCTTGCTGCGCCGTCTCAAATCCGACGTGCTCGGCGAGCTGCCGGAGAAGATCGAGACGGTGCACGCCACGGAGCTGTTCCCGGAGCAGAAGCGATTGTACGCCGCTTATCTCGCCAAGCTGCGCCAGGAGACGCTGAAGCATCTCGACGTCGACAACTTCCACAAGAGCCGCATGCGGATATTGGCGGGCCTGACGCGGCTTCGCCAAATTTGCTGCCATCCGGCGCTGTTCGTCGAAGGGTATGAAGGCGGCTCCGGAAAATTCGAATCGCTGCTGGATTTGCTCGAGGAAGGGCGCGGCGCGGGGAAGCGAATGCTCGTGTTCTCTCAATTCACGGGCATGCTGGAGTTGATCGGACGGGAGCTCGGGCGGCAGGGCGTGCCGTATTTTTACTTGGACGGCGACACGCCCGCCGCGGAGCGCGTCGAGCTGTGCGATCGATTCAACGACGGGGAACGGAGCTTGTTCCTGATCTCGTTGAAGGCGGGAGGGACGGGACTGAACCTGACGGGAGCCGATACCGTGATTTTGTACGATCTGTGGTGGAATCCCGCCGTGGAGCAGCAGGCCGCCGACCGGGCGCACCGGATCGGGCAGACGAACGTCGTGCAAGTCATTCGGCTCGTCGCGGGAGATACGTTGGAGGAGAAAATCTACGAGCTGCAGCAGCGAAAGAAGCATCTGATCGACGACGTCGTGCAGGCGGGACCGGCGGCGTTCGGCTCCTTATCGGAGGCGGAGCTTCGCGAGCTGCTGTCGATCTAAGCCGTTATCGCAGCGCGGACAGCAGCGCCGCGTTCACCGCGTCCATCTCGTCGACGACGGAGCCGTGTCCGCTGTTATACAGCGGCTGCAAGGTCGAACCGGGGAGACCCTGCTGCAGACGCTGCGCGATCGGATACGCGACGACCTTGTCGTGTACGCCGTGGAGGATCGACGTCGGCACGCGGATCGCGCGCAGGTCGTTCGTCACGTCTTCGTCCCGCAGCGCGACGAGGAATTGGATCGTAGCGTAGGAGGCCGCTTGCATGCCCATGGAGACGAACCAGTTCAGCAGTCCCGGTCCGACGTTCCGATTGAAAAACTGGAGGCTTAGATCCTGCAGCATCTTCGGGCGGTCCGCCGCCGTCTGCCGAATGAGATCGTCGATCTGTTCGACCGGCATGCCGTACGGATTGTCGGGCCGGCGCGCGAAGGCCGGCGCGGCCGGATCGATCAAAACCAGCTTGCGGATGCGGCTCCCTTGATGCGCCGGGTGACGCGCCAAGTACCGGAGCGAGATCGGTCCCCCGATCGAGAAGCCGACTAACGCGGCATCCTGCAAGTCGAGCGCCTCCGCGACAGCGGCGACGTCGTCGCCTAACCGGTCGTACGTATAGCCGTGCCACGGCTTGTCGGATTCGCCGAATCCTCTCAAGTCGATGCCGATGCAGCGAAACCCGTAAGCGGGAAGAACGTTGAATTGATACTCGAACATCCGGTGATTCAACGGCCAGCCGTGAACGAAGACGACCGGGCGGCTGCCGCTTCCCGGGTTTATATCGTGAACGTTGATCCGCACTCCCTTTTCCACATCGATATACATGGAACATCCGCCTTCCTTTTTCTAAATACAAATATATATGCGGAGCCTAGCCGCGGTAGGAGAGATTCCCGACATGAAGGTGCAGGGCTTGAACCACTTATGCTTTTCCGTATCCGATCTCGAGCGGTCGATCGCATTTTATCGCGACGTCTTCGACGCGAAGCCGCTGGTCCGCGGGCGGAAGCTCGCATACTTCGATCTGGCCGGCCTCTGGGTGGCGCTCAATCAAGAGGACATCGACCGCGGCGAGGCGGGGCGCACGTACACGCATATCGCCTTCGCGGTGACGGAAGCGGACTTCGACGCGTTCGCGGCGAGGCTTCGGGCGCTCGACGTTAAGGTACTTCCGGGTCGCGAGAGGGACGAACGGGATCGGCGTTCCGTATACTTCCTGGATCCCGACGGTCATCGATTCGAGTTCCATACCGGTACGTTGAACGATCGATTGGCGTATTACCGGGAAGAGAAGACCCATATGCGATTTTACGAAAAGGACGCCCCCGCGTCGTCGGATCCCTCGGTCGCCGTCGCCGAAATCCGGAGCGTCGAGGGACCCGTCGCGGAACAACTGCGAACGCTCTTGATCGACGTCGTGGAAGACGGGGCGTCGGTCGGCTTCTTGCCGCCGCTGTCCGAAGAAGAAGCGGAGCGCTACTGGCGCGGCGTCGCGGGCGACGACACTGTCCTGTGGATCGCGCGTCTCGGCGAGGAGACGGTCGGCACGGTGCAGCTGCAGCTGTGCGCGAAGGCGAACGGCGCGCATCGAGCCGAGATCGCGAAGCTGATGGTAGCCCCGGGCGCGCGCCGCCGCGGGGTCGCCCGCTTGCTCATGGCGACGGCCGAAGCGCGCGCGAGGGCGGAGGGCCGAAGCTTGCTCGTGCTCGATACGAGGGAAGGGGATCCGTCGAACCGGTTGTACGCATCCATGGGGTACGTGCAGGCCGGACGCATTCCGTGTTTCGCGAAATCCGCCGACGGTTCGTTGGATGCGACGATCCTTTATTATAAAACGCTTGACCTTGACGTAACGTAAAGGTGTACCCTAAGGCTGCAAGCCGCAAGGAGGGGAACGCGCGATGGAATACACGGTGCAAAAGCTGGGCCGGCTCGCCGGCGTCAGCCCGAGAACGCTTCGGTTTTACGACGAGATCGGTCTCTTGAAGCCCGCCCGCACGAATTCGTCGGGGTATCGGATCTACGGTTCGGCGGAGGTCGACCGGCTGCAGCAAATCTTGTTTTATCGAGAGCTGGGGCTCGATCTGGATCGGATCAAGAGCATCATGACCTCGCCGTCCTTCGACGGCTCGGAGGCGCTTCGGACGCACCGGGAGCAGCTCCTCGCCAAGCGGCGGCAATTAGATGTGCTTATCGCGAACGTGGAGAAAACGATCGCGGCGGCCGAAGGGAGCATCGAAATGTCGAACGAAGAGAAGTTCGAAGGGTTCAAGAAGCAGCTGATCGAAGACAACGAGAAAAAGTACGGCGCCGAAGTGCGAGGGAAGTACGGCGACGACGTCGTCGACAAGTCGAACGCGAAGCTGGCGAATATGACGCAAGCGGAATACGAAGAAGTCACGCGTCTTGCGGAAGAGGTGACGGAGACGCTCGCGGAAGCGTTCCGACAGGGCGATCCGGCCGGGGAGCTCGCCCAGCGGGCGGCCGAGCTGCACAAGCGGTGGCTCATGTTCTACTGGCCGCAGTACAGCAAGGAGGCGCATGCCGGCCTCGCCCAAATGTACGTTGACGACGAGCGGTTCCGGGCATACTATGACGCGAAACAGCCGGGAACGGCCGAATTTTTAAGAGACGCGATCCATATTTATACCGGAACGCGGACATAGACGGAGGGAAGCGTATGGAACGCAGCGTCCGGTCGGTACCGTACGGACACGTCGAAGAGGCGAATCCGTTATCCGGGAAAGGGACGATGGTGTATTACGACACGTTCGAGGACGTAACGGACGGTCAGCTCGAGATCGCGGTCGCGACGGCGAAGTCTCGTTCGTTCGCGAAGATCGTCTTGTACCCGCTGCACGAGGAGACGGCGAAGCGGATGTGGAAGCGATCGTTCGCCCCGTATTATAAGCGAGAGGATCGCCTGTTCGACTGGCGAAGCGAGCGGGGGCTGGAGGAAACGGTCACCGTCGAAAATTGGGAGGGCAAGCGGAAGAAGTATACCCCGATCGACGCGGCGCTGCGCCATATCGCGGATATCTACCCTTCGCCGTTGTTTCTGTACGTATCGCCGGAAACCGCGAACGCGTTCGCGTCGTTCTCCTCGTTCGAGGAGTGGATCGGCAAGCTTCGGCTCATCTTGAACGATCCGCCGACGGACGTCCACCCGAAGCTGGAGAAGTTTCGCCACCGCTGGGACACCTTAGAGAGCAGCTGAGACCGTCGGCTGCTCTTTTCTTTTGCTCCGGGGGGCGCCATGAAACATCCGAGCCGCGGACGTCGTCAGAGAAGGAAAGCGGAAAGAGGAGGGGACAGCCGATGCGACGATTTCGAATCGGAATGGGGCTTGCGATGCTTCTCATATCGCTGATCGGTTTATGGACGTTCGCGCCGCCCGCGGCGAAGGCTTGCTCCTGCGTGGCGCCGGGGACGCCTGCGGAACATTTCGAACGCGCCGACGCCGTCTTCGCGGGGACGGTCTCGGAAGTGAAGCAAAATGCCCAGGGCTACATTACGAAACGCGTGTTGTTCGAGGTGGAATCTACTTGGAAAGGCGTAGACGAGACGAAGGTCGTCATCGCGACGGGCGGCGGCGGCGGAGATTGCGGCTTCGACTTCAAGGAAGGCGAGCAATATCTTGTGTATGCCTCGAACTCGAAAATGTACGGGGACGAAGAACAGCTCGTGTCGATCATATGCGATCGAACGGCGTCCTTGGGGGCTGCGACCGCGGATTTGGATTTCTTGGGCGAGGGGCGTCCGCCGGCGACGAAGGTCGATTTCGAAGGAGTATCGACGGATTCGACTCCGCGACTAGCGGTGTTTGGGGTCGTCGGGATCGTCTTGGCGGCGATTTTCCTCTATTTTGTTTGGAATCGGCGAAAGGCGGGAAAATAAAACAAAACCGCCAAGGAGCTCACTCGCATGATGAATTGGTTCGCGCTGCTTCCGTTATCGATGTCGCTTTCGCTCGCCCCTCCGCCTCCCTTCCCGCCTGCCGAGCCGGTCCTCGATCCGGGCTCCTGCTCGGCGTCGTTCGCCGATTGGATCGACGAAGCGGGGAAGGCGGCGAGAGCTCGTTATCCCGGGGCGACGATCCAAGATTACTTATATGTAGGCTGCAAGCCGCTCCCGTCGCTAGATAAAGAGTACGTCTATAAACTATGGATCCGCGAGGGCGGGCATCGTTTCGGCGCGTACGTCGCGGTACGCGTCGACGCGGCTGCCGGTCGGTCCGAGGGCGCGTCGGTCGAAGAGGTCGGTGCCGCGACGGCGCCAGCGTACGAGAAGTGGAGGAACCTGGCGATCGCTGCGGCGCGCGCTTTCGCCCCGTCGATGACCGTCGTCGATCTGCGACCGTGCTTATGCGAGGCGACGGCCGGCGGCGAGGGGACGCTGACGTACAAGGTGTGGCTGCAGGGGGGAGGCGCCTCCAAGCTGACGGACGTCACGATTCGATATCGGATGTATACCGAACGCGTGACGTCGACGAACGTCGCCGTCATCCGTTCGTGGTAGGAGAACATATCGGGAATCGCCTGACGGGCCGCGAAGCAGCGGCCCGTTTTTTCATATTCATCCGGACATGAAAATCATGTAAAATGAACCAGAGCGCTTATTGAATTGGAGGATGTGCCCCATGAGCATCGAAGTGTTGGTACAAGCCGCGTCGAGCGGCGATTTGGATACGATGAAGGCATTGCTCGAGACGAACCCGAAGCTCGCCGAGGAGACGCTGCCGAACGGCCTGAGCCCGTTGATGGCGGCGATGTATTACGGCAAGCAGCAGGCCGTCGAATGGCTGTTGGACCAAGGCGTGACGGTTACGATTCACGAAGCGGCGGCGCTCGGGGACGACGAGACGTTGAATTACATGCTCAACCTGGAGCCGTCGCTGCTGATGCAATACAGCTTCGACGGATGGACCCCGTTGCATCTCGCGGCGTTCTTCGGCGGCTTCGAAGCGGCGAAGCTGTTGATCGAACGCGGCGCGGACGTGAACGCGAGATCGACGAACGGCATGAGCAATATGCCGATCCACGCCGCTTCGGCCGGCAGCCGGACGAACCTGGTCGCCCTGCTGCTGGAGAAGGGCGCCGACCCGAACGTCCGGCAAAGCGGCGGATGGACGCCGATTCATCAAGCGGCGGACCGGTGCGACGCGGAGATGGTTCGCTTGCTGCTGCGCTACGGCGCGGATCCCGACGCGGCGCAGGACGACGGGCGGACGGCGCGTTCGATCGCGCGGGAGAAGGGGTATACCGAAGTGTTGGACGTTCTGCCGTAACGGCGGAAACCGAATCGAGGAGGCGAAGGTTGCGATGGAGAAGTTCGGACTGATCGGGAGATTGATCGCGGTTCCCGGGAAGCGCGACGAGTTGGCCGCGCTGTTGTTGGATGCGGCCGCGGCGGCGGAAAGCTTCGACGGCTGCGAGCTGTACGCGGTGCACGTCGCCGACGACGACCCGGACGGCGTATGGGTGACCGAGGTGTGGCGGGACGCGGCGGCGCATCAAGCGTCGCTTCAGCTCGAGTCCACGAAGGCGATGATCGCCCGCGGGCGAGCGTTGATCGCAGGCTTCGGCGAATCCCGGAAGCTGCGAACGCTGGGCGGCAAGGGGTTGTCATGAGCGCGAACGAACCGATCCTCCTGGATTTTCCGGAGCGCTTCGAATCCGACCGGCTGATCATTCGCTGCCCGCAGTGGGGGGACGGTCCGGCCGTGAACGAAGCGACCGTGGAAAGCTTGAACGAGCTCCGTCCTTGGATGCCCTGGGCATCGGCAGCGCCGTCCGTAGAGGAGACGGAAGCGAATTTGCGGCATGCCCGGCTGCAATTTTTGAAGCGGGAGGATTTGCGCCTGCTGCTCTTCCTGAAATCCGGCGGCGCGTGTATCGGCAGCAGCGGACTTCACCGGATCGACTGGACGGCTCGGAAGTTCGAGATCGGGTATTGGATCCGTACGTCGTATGCGGGACGAGGCTACATGACCGAAGCGGTCGAAGCGATCGCCGCCTTCGCGGCCCGCGAGCTTGCGGCGAATCGCATCGAAATCCGATGCGACGTTCGCAACGCAAGGAGCGCCAAGGTCGCGGAGCGGCTGGGGTTTACGCTGGAAGGCGTGCTTCGGAACGATTCGGCGGGCGTCGACGGCACGCTGCGCAGCACGAACGTCTACTCGAAGGCGCGCGGCGTCGAATTTACGTAAAGGCGGGATCGAGATGCGCACGGAGCAAGAGATGATGGAGTTGATCCTGTCCGTCGCGGCGGCGGACGAGCGGGTACGCGCGGTAGCGATGAACGGATCGCGGACGAACGCGAACGCGCCGAAGGATCGGTTCCAGGATTACGATATCGTCTATCTCGTCGACGACATCGAGCCCTACCTGCGGGAACCGGAATGGATCGACGTCTTCGGCGAGCGGATCGTGATGCAGACGCCGGACGACAACGCATTGTTCCCTCCGGAGCGGGAATCTCGATATGCGTATTTGATGCTGTTCGCGGACGGCAATCGGATCGATCTGACGTTGATTCCGGCCTCGGAGAGCGACGCCTATCTCGCGGAGGATAAGCTGACGGTCGTCCTTATGGATAAGGACGGGCGACTGCCGGCGCTGCCGCCGCCGAGCGACGAGGACTACCGGGTGCGGCGCCCGGGTCCGGAGCATTTTCGAGGGTGCTGCAACGAGTTCTGGTGGGTATCGCCGTACGTCGCGAAGGGCGCTTGGCGCCGGGAGATGCTGTACGCGACGGAGCATCTCGACATCGTCCGCGACATGCTGCTGAAGATGCTGGAATGGCGGGTCGGCTGGGATACGGAATTCCGCGTAAGCATAGGCAAGTCTTACAAATATTTAGAGCGTTACGTCTCGGAAGACGTCTGGCGGCGGCTGATGCGTACGTTCCCGGACGGGACGTACGAAGGCGTGTGGGCCGCGCTGTACGAGATGGGGGACTTGTTTCGCGAGACGGCACGAGAGGTGGCCGGGCTCATGAACTTCGTCTACGACGAGGAGGAGGATCGGCGCGTCTGCGAATATTTGCGGCGCGTCGAATCCATGGGGCGCGAATGAAGCGGAGGCGGTACGCGTCGGCGGTCGCAGCGCTCTTGATCGTCGCGCCCGTTGTCGTCAGCTTGCTCCATTACGGCTTCACCCGCGTCGACGACGCGTACGAGTCGCCATTCCGCAGGAGCTTGGCCGAAGCGGCGAGCGGTGGCGACGTCCTCGATATGGCGACCGTCGCACCATTCGATTGGGATCGCATGTACATGTTCCCGCCGTATACGACAAGAGATCAGATGGAGGATACCGTCGGAACGAAGTGGACGCCGCCCGTCGGATACGTCGGCTATCTGATCCATCGATCGGAGTTCGGCCGGCATGTGCTTAACGACGATTCGGTACATAAACTCGTCTTCGTTCATGGGGACGATGTCGTGCTCGATATCACCCTGGATCGTACGGTCGACTTCGCCTCGAGCCGGGGCATGGTCTTGCGAGACGAGGCGAGGTACACGCTCGAGCGAATGGAGGACGGGCGCGTCGTCGCCCGGAACACACCATAGGAGCAGGAGACTATTGAATTATGAGCGAATCCGCTGCGAAGCTGAAAGAAACGTTCAAGAACGCCCCCTATAAGTTAGGGGCGCATAGCGACCGAACCGTCCAAGTGTTGATGGAGGCGTTCCGGAACGTCGAGGAGGAGCTGGAAAGCGACATGTACGGCGCCGGCGCGGCGATCGAGGATTTCCAAGGGAAGATGGCCGCGTTCCTCGGGAAGGAGGCGGCCGTGTTTTTCCCGAGCGGCACGATGGCGCAGCAGATCGCCCTGCGCATCTGGTGCGACCGGCGAGAGCTGAAGCGCGTCGCGTATCATCCGCTATGTCATCTGGAAATCCATGAGGAAGACGGATTGAAGAAGCTGCACGGCATCGAGGCGGTGTTGTTGGCGGATCGAGACCGCGTCGTCGGCGCGGACGACGTATTGGGGATGCGGGAGGAAGTCGCCTGCGTCTTGCTCGAGCTGCCGCAGCGGGAAATCGGCGGGCAGCTGCCCCCGTACGAGGAGCTGGAAGCGATCTCGGCGTACTGTCGGGAGCGGGGCATCCGGCTTCATCTGGACGGCGCGCGATTGCTGGAGTCGCTGCCGTACTACGGCAAGACGGCCGCCGAAGTGTGCGCGCTGTTCGACAGCGTGTACTTGTCCGTCTACAAGGGAATCGGCGGCGTCGCCGGGGCCGTATTGGCCGGCGACGCTTCGTTCGCGGCGGAGTCGAAGGTGTGGAAGCGCCGGCACGGCGGCGATTTGATTAGTCTGTACCCGTATGTCCTGAGCGCCGACTATTATTTCGAGCGTCGGAAGGACGAGATGGGGCGCTACTACGAAGAGGCGAAGGAGCTGGCGGCCCGCTTTAACGCGTGCGAAGGCGTGTCGACCCGGCCGGAGACGCCGGTAACCAATATGTTCCATGTGCATCTCGCGATGCCGAAGGAAGAAGCGGAAGCTTGGCTGACGAGCGTCATCCAGGGCGCCGGCGTCGGCGTTACGTCTTACGCGAAGGAAGCGGGGGACGGAGCGAGCTATTTCGAAATCAGCATCGGCGACCGATACGGTACGATTCCTCCGTCCCGGTTGGACGGATTGTTCGAACGAATGAAAAAGGGGCTGCCCCACCAGTCTTCATGACTGGGGGCAGTCCCTTGGTTTTCGTTACCCTTGAATCGCGCTCGGATCCATCCACATGACTTCCCACAGATGGCCGTCGAGGTCCTCGAAGCTCCGGACATACATGAAGCCGTGGTCTTGCGGATCGTTCGACGCCTTGCCTCCGGCGGCCAGCGCTTTGTCGACGATCGCGTCGACCTGCTCTCGACTTTCGGCGGAGAGGGCGAGGATGACCTCCGTCGTCTTGTGCGCGTTCGCGACATCCTTCTTCGTGAACGTCGCGAAGTACTCCTCGACCAACAGCATCGCGAAGATGTTGTCGCCGATCACCATGCATGTCGCTTTCTCGTCCGTGAATTGCGGGTTGAACTCGAAGCCGACGCTCGAGAAAAATTCCGTCGTTCGTTTCAAATCTTTGATCGGTAAGTTGACGAAAATGTTGGATGTACGCAATGCCATGCTCATGCACCTCTTCATTAGATTTTTTTGGCTTTCGTTAGGTGAGTATCTGTCTTGAACATAATATACCCCATTAGGAATATTCCTGTCAAGGAATACTCATTGATTTTTTTTGCATGCGATTGAATCGCGACCTGATGTGTCCTATACTTAACTATATGGTTGAACAAAATAGCGAACGACTGGACAACGTCTTTCATGCGCTGGCGGATCCGACGAGGCGGGAGATGATCCGGCAGCTGGCCGACCGGGAGCGTACGGTCACCGAACTGGCCGCGCCGTTCGATATGTCGCTGGCGGCGGCGTCGAAGCATATCAAGGTCCTGGAGGAGGCAGGCTTGCTGAGCCGCACGGTTCGCGGACGTACCCATCTTTGTCGGTTGGACGCGGAATCTCTCGCATCCGTCTACGAATGGATCGGATTTTACGAACGGTTCTGGACGAAGCAGTTCGACGCGCTGGAGCGCGTATTGCGGGAACAAGATCGAAAGGGGGGCGATGCCACATGATTTCTTACTCGAAGACGAAAGCGGAAATTACGCGCCGGTTCGACTTTCCCGCGGAGCGGGTGTTCGACGCTTGGTTACGACCGGAGACCGCCGGGCTGTGGCTGTTCACGTCGGAGGGGAGCGATCCGTCGGGACGCATCGTCGAAATGGACCCTCGCGTGGGCGGCAAGTGGAGGATGGTCGACCGCCGCGGGGGCGTAGACTACGAAGCCGACGGGGAGTATCTCGAGATCGATCGGCCGCGCCGGATCGTCTTTACGTTCCGGATGAAGATGTTCAGCGACACGACGGATACGGTGATCGTGGAGTTCGCGCCTTCCGCGAACGGCGGCTGCGCGATGCGCTTTACGCAGGAAATTACGGTGCCGCACGACGACGATTTGTCGCCGGCGGACGTCGAGCGGATGCTTTCGGAGTATAAGGCCGGTACCGTACACGGCTGGAACGAAATGTTCGACGCGTTGGCGAAGAAGCTATAGGAAAAGGAAGTTTCCATGGGGAAGAGGCCGTCCGCGAAATATCGCGGCGGCCTTTTCGCTGTATCTGCATTAGGAGTTACTTCGCCAGATTCAATTGCCACGACACGCCGTAACGGTCCTGCACCCAGCCGAACTTGGCGCTTACGGGCGTCGGGGAAAGAGGCATCAAAGCCGCGCCGCCGTCCGTCAGCGAAGCGTAAAGCCGATCGATCTCGGCTTCGGAGTCGCATTCGACGAAGAGCGAAATCGAAGGGGTGAAGGTAAAGGCGTGCTGCGCGACGCTGTCGATGCACATGAACGTCTGCCCCTTCAACGCGAAGGTCGCATGCATAACGCTGCCTTCGGGGCCGGCTTCGTTCGGACCGAACCGATGTACGGCGCGGATTTCGGAATCGTCGAATAAGGATACGTAATAGTTCATCGCTTCTTCGGCTTGGCCGGTAAACATAAGGAACGTTGAAATTTTCGGCGTAACGGTCGTCATGATCGTCATCCTCTCCTAAAATTAGAATGTTCTATCGAATAGTTAACTGATCGGTTTAATTATAGCGAAGAAATGTCTGATAGTCAACCGAATGGTTGAATATTATTCCGAAAAGGGAGACCGCCGTCGGCGGTCTTCCGTTAGCCTTGCGTCTCTTCCATCCATCGGAGCAGCTCTTCGTCGAACGTCTCCGGCTCCTCGAGCATGGCGTAATGGCCGCTGCGTTCGAAAATTTTCTTCCTAGACGTCGGCGAGACGAGATAATCGTACGCTCCTAATCCGAGGAACACCGAGCGATCGATGAAGCGCAGCTCCTCCGTCAAGTCGACCCGGGCGAATCGTTCGTCCCACAGCCGGTCGATGATCGGAGTCGATCGGAAAACAATCTCGGATAAAACGTCTCGCTGCCGACGACGACCTGCGGCCCTTCGCCTTCGATTCGGCAGCCGAGCGCGAAATCTTCTACATACAATATTCCCTATGGGAACATGTTTTTATGTAATCTCCCTGTTCCTATTGCCTCGGAAGCCACGAATCGGCAATATTCGGTAACAGGGTGAAGCATGCCGCGGCGGATCGTCAAGCATCCATCGATTCAAAAACCGCCGACCGATTCTGCATTTACAGGCGGCATACTTCCAACGGGCAAGGCGATCCGGTCGGGCAATTGCACATGCCGCGAAGGTCGTCGATGCGGAGGATGCGAAGCTTGCCGTCGACGACGTCCAAGGTGCCGGCGTCTTTCCATTCGCTCAGCATCCGGTTGACGCTCTCCCGCGTCGCGCCGATCATGTCGCCGAGCTCGGCGTTCGTCAGCTTCAGGTCGATACGGTACGAGCCGTCCTTCTGCTTCGTGCCGCAGCTGTTGGCCATGCGGATCAACGTGGAAGCGAGCGCGCCCGGTTTTCCGTACAGCAGCAAGTCTCTCAGCTTCGACTGCACGACGCGCTGCGACAAGCCGAGCCAATACATGAATTGCAGCGACAGCCCGTCGTTGCGGGAAAACAGGGTCGACAAGTCCTTCTTCGAGAGGATGCCGATCTCGGCGTTCTGCATCGCCTGGGCGCTGTAGCCATGCTTCGAATCTTGGAAGCCGCCCATCTCGGCGATCAGGTCGCCCTTCTGGAGGACGGAGACGATCAAGTCCTTGCCTTCCTCGGTCGACTTCAGCAGCTTCACTTGGCCGGAGCGCACGTAGTACAGCTTGTCGGCCTCGTCGCCTTCCCAGAACAAGTATGTGCCCTTGGCCGCTTTCTTCCATTGCATCATCGCTTCCATCGATTGTAGCTGCTCTTCCGTCACGTATTGCGCGAAGCCTCTCGCTTGCGGCGCTGCGCCTTGTTGTTCTTGCTTCGGTTCGATATATTTAAGAGCGACTGCCATCGTTCATTCCCCCGCGTTCGTTTTCGTTACCTTAACTATAAAGCCTCGAGGCGCGGAATGTTATCGGGGAACCCTCGGAATATGGAGCGAGCGTTCCCTGATCTTTCAGTGAGAAAAATCACACCGAAGCCCCCGAACGGGCGAGGGAAATCCCCGAACCGCAAGATCAGGGTATTCCCTGAGTTACAGATCGGAAGCTTCCCGTTACAATATAAGGAGAGCGTAGAAGCGCGGAGAGGAGGGGGGAGTCGGTGTCGGACATCCCGAGCATGGAACGAGTGTTGGCCGCGCTGCGGGCTTCGACCGACAGCGACTTCTCCGCCGTCGCCCGATACGAACATGAAGTGCGATTGATCCGCTGGATCGCGGCTTCGGGACAGCGCAGCGAGCGGTACCGGCATATGCGCAAGCGGCCCGGAGAAGGCGTCGCCGGCGAGGTCATTCGATTCGGAACTGCGGTCGTTCGCGGCTACGGACCCGATGACGAGAAGCGGAGCGACGATTTCATGATGCATGCCGAGAAGCTGCTCGTCGCGGCGGCGGTGCCGATCGAGGCCGAGGACGGTCGACAAGGCGTCTTGCTGATCGGACGACGAACCCCGATTCCATATGCGGATCGGGAGCTGAATGTACTGAAAGACGCCGCCCGAGACATGAAATTACCCGTGGAAGCACAATCCTGATTGATGGGATTGTGCTTTTTTACTATGATGGTAGTAGTGTGGGATGGGAGTGAGGGAATCTATGGTACGGTTATTCATCGTTGACGATCACGCCGTCGTGCGGTCGGGCCTGAAGTCGCTGCTCGGCGAGGACCCGCAGATGGACGTGATCGGAGAGGCGGCCGACGGCGCCGAAGCGGTGCGGGATTGCGAGCGGCTGCAACCGGACGTCGTGCTGATGGATCTCAGCATGCCGAACGGAATGGACGGAATGACCGCCACGGAGCAGCTCAAACAGCGGATGCCGAATATCGCCGTCCTCGTGCTTACGATGCACGACGACGAGCAATACTTATTCCGTGCGATCCAGGCGGGGGCGTCGGGGTATGTGCTCAAGAGCGCGCCGCACGAAGAGCTGCTGAGCGCCATCCGGTCGGTCGCGGCGGGGAACGCGTATTTGACGCCCACGGCGACGAAGCGGCTTATGGGCCAGTACCTGGATAAGATGAAGCCCGGCGGGGAAGAGGCCGACTTGTTCGCGACGCTCTCCGAGCGGGAGAAGGAAGTGTTGTCCTGGACGGCGAAGGGGTATGCCAATAAGGAGATCGCGGAGATGCTGGTCGTCAGCGTCAAGACGGTGGAGTCGCATAAGGCGAACTTAATGGAGAAGTTGGGCCTGAAGACGCGTCCCGATCTGATAAAGTACGCGATGAAGAAGGGATTGCTGCAATTTGAATAGAGAGCATGGCAATTATCCGCTGGTCATCGGACAATACGCGCGCTCGCTGCTCGACCGGTTGGACGAAATCATTCAGGACGAGACCGTCCGGGAAAACTTAAGCGATTCGCTTCGGCAGCTGACGGACATCCGGTTCGCGTTGGACGAGTCGTCGATCGTCGCGGTCACGGACCGGAAGGGCAAGATTTTGTACGTGAACGACAAGTTTTGCGAGATTTCCAAGTACTCCCGCGAGGAGCTGCTCGGCCAAGATCATCGGATCATCAATTCCGGACATCACGACAAGGCGTTCTTCCGCGAGTTATGGGAGACGATCTGCTCCGGCGACGTATGGCACGGCGAAATCAAAAATCGGGCGAAGGACGGAACGCTCTATTGGGTCGACACGACGATCGTCCCGCTGTTGGACGAGAGCGAGCAGCCGATTCAATTCCTGGCCATTCGGCACGAAATCACTCGTCTGAAGCACGTCGAAGAAGAGCTGAAGTCGATGATGGTCGGGGTCATGGAAATTCAAGAGGAGGAGCGCAAGCGCATCTCCCGGGAGCTCCACGACGGGATCGGGCAGAGCCTGTTTTCGCTCCTCATCCGCATGGATAAGCTGTTGGTGGCGACCGGCAAGGAGCCGTCGACGCCCCCCTCGATCGAGCGCGAGCTGACCGAAGCGCGCCGGAGCGTCTCGCACATTATCGAGGAGGTGCGAGGGCTGGCATGGGAGCTGCGGCCGTCCGTCCTGGACGACCTGGGCGTCGTGCCGGCGGTTCGGACGTATATCGAGAATTTCACGTCGCATTACGGCGTCGAGGTCGACTTCCGCTGCGAGCTCGGCTCGCGGCTCGATAACGTGAAGGAGACCGTTATTTACCGGGTCATCCAAGAGGCGTTAACGAACGTCGGAAAATATGCCGGCGTCGATACCGTCGAGGTCGCGTTGCTCGAGCGCCCCGATCGCGTCGAAGCGGTCGTCGCGGATCGGGGCGACGGCTTCGAGGCCCGCCGGGATCGCAAAGGCGTAGGCTTGTTCAGCATGGCCGAGCGTGCGAGAGGCGTCGGCGCGAGCCTCGAGATCGATTCGCGCCCCGGCGAAGGAACGGTCGTGCGGCTGATCGTGCCGAAGTAAACGAGTCGCTGCGGAAGCAGGGACGGAGGAGAGGAGGGGAGCCGCCTGAACAAGAAAATCGTGCTCGCCGGAGGAACCGGCTTTATCGGGAACGACTTCCGGCGACGGTTCGAGCTTCTCGGCTATGCGGTCGTCGACATTTCGCGCCGTCCGGGGCATGTGTCTTGGGATGACGAGGCCGGCATCGCGAAGGCGTTGGAGGGGGCGGAAACGCTCATCAATCTGGCCGGACGTACGGTGAA
This sequence comes from Paenibacillus antri, assembly GCF_005765165.1. Classification (NCBI taxonomy): domain Bacteria; kingdom Bacillati; phylum Bacillota; class Bacilli; order Caryophanales; family Paenibacillaceae; genus Paenibacillus; species Paenibacillus antri. The sequence goes on from NZ_VCIW01000013.1 coordinate 80,785, forward strand.
TTGCCGGTATCACGCCAAGAACCGGGAGGAGATCGTTCGCTCCCGCACCGAGACGACGGCCATTCTCGGGCGTGCCGTCGCCGCTTGCGCCGTTCCGCCGAAGCTTTGGATCAATTCCAGCACGGCGACGATCTATCGGCATGCGGAGGATCGGCCGATGACGGAGACGGACGGGGAGATCGGCGAAGGCTTCTCCGTGGAGGTCGCCAAGGCGTGGGAGAAAGCGTTCTTCGACTTCCGCCCGTCGCATACGCGCCAAGTCGCGCTGCGGATCGCGATCGTGCTCGGACCGAACGGAGGCGTCATGACGCCTTATCTGAATCTCGTTCGATTCGGACTCGGCGGGGCGCAAGGCTCGGGGAACCAGATGTTCAGCTGGATTCACGTGGAGGATTTATTCCGCATCGTTCGATTCGTGCAGGAGAACGAGCGGATCGAAGGCGTATTGAACGCTTCCGCGCCGCATCCGGTGACGAACCGCGAGCTGATGCGTACGATTCGCAACGCCATGGGACGGAGGTTCGGACTGCCCGCGTCGCGCCCGATGCTCGAGCTCGGCGCGCTGCTGCTCCGAACGGAGACGGAGCTGATCTTGAAGAGCCGTTGGGTCGTGCCGGGCCGACTGACGAAAGAAGGCTTCGAATTCCGGTACGGCACGTTGAAGGAAGCATTGAAGGCGATATTGCCGTAAGAGAGCCCGGGGGTCCCTAGGGCTCTTCTTTTTCTTCCGCTGACCAATCAACGAACAGGTTTAGGTAAACCGGAGAACTGATATACTGGCTAGACGGTGGATATGAAGACGGATGCGCAAAAGGTAACATAATTCCGAGTGGAATCGCGCGGACTCCGCCTTTATCGGCAAAATGTCGAATATTTCATATCTAAAGCCGACGCAGCATAGAAAATAAATGAACTTTTGCGCATATTGTCTTCTGGTCCGGGTACAGTTGAACGAATATATGACATTTTGCCGATCTTACTTTTTCCCTTTGCCCAGTTAGTTCGGACAGCCAACAAATGCAAAAATGCAGCAAATTCGTTCACAGCTTTCCTCTCGCGAGGCGGGAACTGCGAATCCGCAGTTATTTTTCGCTCCACCGCCGGTTCACTGGCCGATTACCTGCATATTCGCAGGTATTATGCATTTTCGGGCCTTTTACCGCGTATTTTACCTGCAGATTTACATTTGTATGCCTCTTCGCGTGCGCCGACCTCGCCATACGCGGACCCATTTGATAAAAAGGGAACACGACATTTCTCTATTTCCCCGGAGACGGCCTGTTTCGAACGAAAAGGAGCCGATGACGGGCCGGGGGAACGAATCTTTCCGACCGCCTTTCCTTCTGCGACGCCCCGCCGCCGAATACACTGGGTATCAATACGGTAGTAGGGGGAGGTCATCCTCAATGCAGACGTTCTATACCGTCAGACCCGGGGATACGTTGTCTTCGATCGCGAAGCGTTGGGAGGTGCCGATCGCCTCGCTCGTCGCCGCGAATCGGATCGCGTCGCCGGATGTCATCTATCCGGGACAGCAGCTGTCCGTTCCGTCCGGCGTCGCCAAGGTTCGAGTCAAGGCGGGGGATTCCGTCTATTCGCTCGCGCAGGCGTACGGCGTGCCGACGTCGGTCGTCATCGGTGCCAATCGGCTGCATCCGCCATATACGATCTACGTCGACCAGCAGTTGGCGATTCCGCCCGGCGTACCCTATTACACGGTACAGCCCGGGGATACGTTGTATGGATTAGCGGGTCGGTACCACGTATCGACGGATGGCGCCAGAAGACCGGAGCTGATTCGGGAAGCGAACCGGCTGCCTTCCGACCGGATCGTCGTCGGCATGCGATTGGTGATCCCGTACGCGCCGCCCGGCGGCTTCGGGCAAATCGCCTACATCTCGGATCGCGAAGGAACGTTCGACCTGTGGTTATACGATCCGACGAGCGGGCGATCCGCTGCGATCGGCGGCGGCCGCGCGGATCGTCATTCGGTCCCCTATTGGTCGCCCGACGGCCGACACATCGCCTACGTAGGCAAGCAAGGCGTACTCTTCGTCGTCGACGTGCAGCAAGGCGTCGTTCGGCAGATCGATCAGATCGAGCCGTACACGGGGATGTCCTGGTCGTCCGACGGGACGCGACTCGCCTACGTGAAAGGCGACGCCATCGCGATCTACGACGTCGACTCGTTCGCGCACAGGTCGATTCCGGTTCCCGGCATCAAGTCCGCGCTTTGGTTCCCGTCCGCCGACGATCGATTGTTGTACGCGGCATCGGAGCCGACGGGGAACGACGCGTTCTATGAAATCCGCGCCGACGGCACGGCGCGGCGCCCGTTGCCGGTTTCGGCCGCCGGACCGAAGAACGAAGTGTCGCTGTCGCCGGACGGCGCCTATGCGGCGTTCACGTCTCCCGGCGCAAGCATCTCGATCGTGTATGTCGCGAATCTCGCGACGGGAGGCGTCTACGCCCTGACAGGCGGTCCGATGGCTAAGAACTACGATCCGAGCTGGTCGCCCGACGGCTCGGCAATCGTCTACAGCTCCAACGAGTACGACGACCGCAAGGGCTACTATTCGACGGTTCGCATCGAACGACCGACGGGAGGCGCTCAGCGCATCGTCGCCGCTTCCGATTGCTTCGCGACCCCGGTGTCCTGGTCGCCCGACGGCCGGGCGATCGCTTACTTGTCGGGCTGCGGAGCGCGAGGGCTCGCAAGCGAGTTGTGGGTCGTGCGGCTCGACTTCCCCGCTCCCGTACTTGCCGCCGGCGGCGCCGCGGCCGGCGAGGGGATCGCGATCACGTCCGCGCGTTGGTCGCCAAAGCCGATGCCGCCGGGACCGGTCGCCGTCTACCGCAACGAGAGCTACAAGGTAAGCTTCTCGTATCCCGCGGCGTGGCGGCAGACGAGCGACACCCGGTACGAAGGAGCGGACGGCTTCTTCGAAATTTCCGCCGTCGCGAGCGAGCTGCCGTTCGAAGCGCTGTGCCGCGAGATCGCGAACCATCCGTTGCAGCCGTTCGGTTCGGCTCCGCGCATCGTGCCGGGCCGCGTGCAGGGAGAGGAGGCTTGTTACATTTTCGCATCCGACGATCAGTCTCCCGAGCTCCGCCGACAGTCGGCGCTGCTAGCGACCTATCCCGAGCCCGTCGTCATCGGCGAAGTCGTCTACCCGTACTTCATCCTGTGGGCGGATCGGGAGCATCTCGTCTCGATCGCTTCGAGTTTGACCTTCCTTAAATAGAACGCGAGCCGCCTTCGGGCGGCTTTTCCTTTGGCGTCGGAACGGATAAGCCCGGGACGATTGTGTAAAGCTGAGGGAGGGCGAGTTTTCTATTTATTAGCATAACTAATGGTTCCTATAAAATGATTCTCATTGCTTGCAGACGCCACCTGTGGTAGCTTCAAGAGAGCGAAAAAATCTTAGGGAAATACTCGGAATTCATTCGTATGCGACGAGAGGGTGTTTTTGGTTGGTACTTCAGGTGACGAACAGTCCATTCCATCAAGAGCAAGTCGATCTCTTGAACCGGCTGCTCCCGACGTTGTCGGAATCGCAGCGCATCTGGCTCAGCGGCTACTTGTCCGCGATCCAAGGCGGAGCGGTCGCTTCCGTTCCGACCGGCGCGCAGGCGACGGCGGCTCCAACGGCTCCGACGGCCGGCGCGATCTCTAAGGAGGTCACGATTCTATACGGCTCCCAGACCGGCAACAGCCAGCGGCTGTCGAAGAAGCTGGGCGAGAAGCTGCAAGCGCAAGGGTTCCAGGTGACGCTCTCCTCGATGGGGGACTTCAAGACGAATAATTTGAAGAAGGTCGAGACGCTCTTGATCGCGGTCAGCACGCACGGCGAAGGCGATCCGCCCGACAACGCGATTCCGTTCTACGAATTCCTGCACAGCAAGCGGGCGCCACGGCTGGAAGGAATGCGATTCTCCGTGCTGGCGCTCGGCGATACGTCGTACGAGAAATTTTGCCAGACGGGCAAAGATTTCGACAAGCGTCTCGAGGAGCTCGGCGCGAGCCGTCTGACGCCGCGCGTCGATTGCGACGTCGATTACGACGAGCCGGCCGCCGAGTGGATGAATCAAGTGACCGAGGCGCTGAACGCGGCATCGGGCTCGAGCTCGTCCGCCGCCGCGGCGGCCGTCGCGCTCTCGGGCGCGGGCATTCCGGGCGCGGCGGTATCGGAATATTCGCGGACGAATCCGTTCGAGGCCGAGGTGCTCGAAAACTTGAACTTGAACGGCCGCGGCTCCGATCGCGAGACGCGCCACATCGAGCTGTCGCTCGAGGGCTCGAACCTGGACTATGAGCCGGGCGATTGCCTGGGCGTCTACGCACAAAACCATCCGCGCCTCGTGGAACAATTGATCGAGGCGATGGGCTGGAACGCGGAAGAACTCGTTCCGGTGAACAAGAACGGCGATCAACGTCCGCTCCGCGAGGCGTTGTCCAGAAATTTCGAAATTACCGTGCTGACGAAGCCGCTGCTCGAGCAAGCCGCGAAGCTGAGCTCGAACGGCGCGCTGCAAGAGCTCGTCTCCGAGGGCCGCGAGGCGGACCTTCGCGCCTATGCCGCGGAGCGGGATTTGCTCGACTTGGTGCAGGATTACAATCTTAAAGGAATTCCGGCGAAGGAGTTCGCCGCGATTCTTCGGAAGCTGCCGGCTCGCTTGTATTCGATCTCCAGCAGCTCGAAGGCGAACCCGGGCGAGGTGCATCTGACGATCCGGAAGGTACAGTACGAGGCGCAAGGCCGGGAGCGTTACGGCGTCTGCTCGACGTACGTCGCCGAGCGGCTTGCGCCGGGCGATACGGTGCCGGTGTACGTGCATCAAAATCCGAACTTCAAGATGCCGCAAAACCCGGACGCCCCGATCATCATGATCGGACCGGGGACCGGGGTGGCGCCGTTCCGCGCGTTCCTCGGCGAGCGGGAAGAGATCGGCGCCTCCGGCAAGTCGTGGTTGTTCTTCGGCGACCAGCACTTCGCTACGGATTTCTTATATCAGACCGATTGGCAGCGGTGGTTGAAGGACGGCGTGCTGACCCGCATGGACGTGGCGTTCTCCCGCGATACGGACAAGAAAGTGTACGTGCAGCACCGGATGCTCGAGAAGAGCAAGGAGCTGTACCAATGGCTTCAGGAAGGCGCCAGCGTGTACGTATGCGGCGACGAGAAGCGGATGGCGCACGACGTGCACGCCGCGCTCGGCGCCATCATCGAGCGGGAAGGCGGCTTCAGTCCGGAGGAAGCGGCGGAATATCTCAGCCGCATGCAGCAAGATAAGCGTTATCAGCGGGACGTCTACTAATCGGGTTCCCGTCCTTCAAATCGCGAGAGGAGTACGAGCGACATGTCAGAAAACAACTTGCTGTCACCGAACAGCGCGCCGCATAGCGACGTAGAGGATATCAAGCGTCGAAGCAACTACCTGCGGGGCACGCTGGAGGCGACGCTGGAAGACAGAATCACCGGGTCGATCCCCGAAGACGATAATCGATTGATGAAGTTCCACGGCAGCTACATGCAGGACGACCGGGACCTGCGCAACGAGCGGAAGAAGCAGAAGCTCGAGCCGGCATACCAATTCATGCTCCGCGTCCGCGCCGCGGGCGGCGTCGTGACGCCGCAGCAGTGGCTCATGATGGACCGCGTGGCGCAGAAATACGCGAATGGCACGATTCGCCTCACGACGCGCCAGTCGTTCCAGCTTCACGGCGTGCTCAAGTGGAACATGAAGTCTACGATCCAAGAAGTGAACGAAGCGCTGCTCAGCACGCTCGCCGCTTGCGGCGACGTCAACCGGAACGTCATGTGCAACCCGAATCCGCATCAATCCGAGATTCACGGCGAGGTGTACGAATGGGCGAGCAAGGTGAGCGCGCATCTCGACCCTCGGACGCGGGCGTATCATGAAATCTGGCTGGACGAGGAAAAGGTGTTCGACAGCCGCGAGCACGAGCCGGTCGAGCCGATCTACGGTCCGGTCTACTTGCCGCGGAAGTTCAAGATCGGCATCGCCGTGCCCCCGTCCAACGACGTCGACGTCTTCTCGCAGGACCTAGGCTTCATCGCGATCGTCGAGAACGGCAAGCTGGCCGGCTTCAACGTAGCCGTCGGCGGCGGCATGGGCATGACGCACGGCGACGCGAAGACGTATCCGCAAGTGTCGCGCGTCATCGGATTTATCAAGCCGGAGCAAATCGTCGACGTCGCCGAGAAGATCGTTACGATCCAGCGCGACTACGGCGACCGTTCCGTGCGCAAGCACGCGCGCTTCAAGTATACGATCGACGACCGCGGGCTCGAATGGCTCGTCGGCGAATTGCATGCCCGCCTCGGGTATGAGCTCGAAGAAGCGCGTTCGTACCATTTCGAGAGCAACGGCGATCGGTACGGATGGGTGAAGGGGACCGACGGCAAGTGGCACTTCACGATGTTCATCCAGAACGGTCGGGTCAAAGACTTCGAGGGCTACGAGCTGATGACGGGGCTGCGCGAGATCGCGAAGGTCCATACGGGCGACTTCCGATTGACGGGGAATCAGAATCTGATCATCAGCAACGTATCGAGCCAGAAGAAAAAGAAGATCGAAGACCTGATCAAGACGTACGGTCTCCACGACGGAGCTCATCATACGGCGCTGCAGCGCAACTCGATGGCATGCGTCGCGCTGCCGACGTGCGGACTCGCGATGGCCGAAGCGGAGCGGTACTTGCCGGAGCTGCTCGGCAAGATCGAGCCGATGCTCGACGAGAACGGCTTACGCGAGGAGGACATCGTCATCCGCATGACGGGCTGCCCGAACGGCTGCGCCCGTCCGATGCTGGCGGAGCTCGGCTTCATCGGCAAGGGGCCGGGCAAGTACAATATGTACTTGGGCGGCGGCTTCGCGGGGCAGCGGCTGAACAAGCTGTATCGAGAAAACATCGGCGAGAAGGAAATTCTCGACGAGCTGAAGCCGATCTTCAAGCGCTACGCGACGGAGCGCGAGGACGGCGAGCGCTTCGGCGACTTCGTCATCCGCGCGGGTTACGTCAAGGAAGTGCGCTCGGGATTGGATTTCCACGAATAATCATAGAACGAGAAGAGTCGGCCTTTCGGGGTCGGCTCTTTTTTTTGTGCGAGCCGAGCCTAGTCGTCATTTTCCAAGGAAACGATTGACACCTACGGAACGAGACGTTATTCTAATAAAAACCGACTGGTCAGTCATTTTAAACGATTGCGGGGGAGACGCGATGCCGAAAGTCAGCGACGCGTACAAAGAGAAGAAGCGAGCGGACATTCTGCGGCATGCGCTGGCCTGCTTCGGCGAGAAGGGATTTCAGAGCGCGACGATCGACGAGATCGCCCTCCGATGCGGTATGAGCAAGGGCGCGATCTACGGTTACTTCGCAAGCAAGGAAGAGATGTACATCCGCTTGATGGAGTCCGGCACGGAGGAGATGTTCCGGATGCTTCGCGACGATTTCGCCGGCTTGCCGGCCGTCCATAAGCTCCGGACGCTGATCCGCCATTATCGGAATCAGGAGCTCACGAGCGAATGGGTCGGCGCGGGCAGGGTGCATATGGAGTTCTGGATTCATTCGGCGCGGAACGAGGACGTGAAGCGCGTGATGGTCGACCGCTACGAACGATTCGTCGCGCTTGTGGAAGAGATCGTAGAGGAAGGCAAGCGGGAGGGCGTCTTCGGGGACGTGCATGCGCGGGAAATGTCGGAATTGTTCTGGGCGATGGCCGACGGCATCTTCCTGCGGATCACGGTGTTGGATCGGCAAGAGCTGTACGAGAAATTATGGGACGACGCGGAGGAGATGTTCCTCCGAACATTGTCGCGGAACGGAGACGGAGCGGCGTTATGAAGATTCTAGTACTAGGCGGGACTCGGTTCGTAGGCAAGCATATGGTCGAGGCGGCGACGGCGCGGGGACACGAGGTGACGCTGTTCAATCGGAATCAGCGGCCGGGCGTCTTCCCCGACTTGGAGACGCTCGTAGGCGATCGGGACGGAGACTTGAAGGCGCTGGAGGGAAGAACATGGGACGCCGTGATCGACACGTGCGGGTACGTGCCTAGAATCGTGAAGAAATCGTTGGAGGCGCTTGCGAGCCGCGTCGGTCATTACACCTTCATCTCCACGTTGGACGTGTACGACCAGCCCGATGTCGTGGGCATCGACGAGAGTCATCCGCTCGCGCCGCTGTCCGACGAATCGGTCGAGGACGTTCAAGACGCATACGGCCCGTTGAAGGCGCGTTGCGAGCAGGAGGTCGAACGAGCGATGCCGGGGCGAAGCCTGATCGTCCGCTGCGGCTTGGTCGTCGGCCCGGGAGATCTGTCCGATCGATTCACGTACTGGCCTACCCGTATCGCGAGAGGCGGGGAGACGTTGGCTCCCGGCAACCCGAACGCTCCGATCCAATGGATCGACGCCAGAGACTTGGCCGGATGGGTCGTACGCATGATCGAACGGCAAGCTCATGGCGTCTACAATGCGACCGGGCCCCAACCATGGGCGACGGTCGGAGACGTCCTGAGTCGGAGCAACGCAGCGCTCGGGTCGCCTGCGGACTTCGTCTGGGTGGAGGAACCGTTCTTGCTGGAGCGGGGCGTGGGCTTCTGGATCGAGTTGCCGCTCTGGCTGCCGGAGAAGGAAAACTTAGGCGGCATCATGACGCTTAACGTCTCGAAGGCGGTCCGGGAGGGATTGACGTTTCGTCCGCTGGAAGACACCGTTCGAGACACGTTCGCGTGGGACCGGGCGAGGGGCGCCGACGTCAAGCGCGTCGCGGGACTCGACGCGGAGAAGGAGCGGCGGCTGCTCGACGAGTGGCGCCGCTTCTTGGACGCGCGGATGCAGGGGGCTTGATCGATGATAAAGATGAACCTGACTCTCGAACGGGCGACCGCTTCCTCGCTCCTCGTCGTTCACGCCTTATGGGAGGACGCCTATCGGTTCATGGCCGCGAACGGCATCGAGCAGTGGCGTCCCGAGCAAGTGACGTTGGCAGCCGTAACGTACGCCTTCGAGCGTAGCGAGATGTTTCTCGTCCGCGACGCGTCCGAGAACGTCTTCGTCGGCACCTTCTTTCTGCTCCGTTCGGACCCTCATGTCTGGAAGGGCGACGAGCGGCCGGACGCGGCGTACTTACACCGTCTCGTCGTCGGACGCCGCTACGCGGGACTTGGGCTCGGGAAGCGGATGCTGGAGCTGGCGGAAGCGTACATGCGGGACCGCGGGATCGCTTGCTTCCGGCTCGATTGCATGGCGGACAACGCCAAGTTGAACGCCTTCTACCGTTCGGCGGGCTTCGCGTACAAGGGCCGCGCGGACGGCGCCGGCTGGAGCGCGAGCTTATACGAGAAAGAGCTGAGTTCATCATAGTAAATCGATCAATCACGGCGGTCCGCCCATAGGCGGCACCGCCTTTTTTTCGTTGAACGGGAAAGGAAAGTAGCATAAGATGGAAGGAAAGGAACCAAATCCATCCAGCTGCTGGCAAGGAGGCGCGACGAGGATGACGTCTTTCAAACCGACGATGAACGTCGAGCAAGCCAAGGCGGCGCTGCAGCGTATCGAAGGCGTTCCGGTCGAGGAAGCGACGCCGATTGAGATGGGCGAGATCAGCCGCGCGTTCCGCTACGCCGTCGGCGGCGAGGAGCGCATCGTCCATTTCAAATTCGACATGTCCGGCGTCGAGAAGACGAGATATATGGCGGAGCGATACGGGCCGATCTTGGGACTGCCTCGCGTGCTGAAGACCGGTTCCGTCGACGGCATCCCGTACACGGTGTCCGAGCTGCTGCCGGGCAAACCCCTGAGCCGGCTTCGCGAAGAGGAGCTGCTTGCGGCGATGCCCGATCTCGTTCGCCGGTTTCGCGAGCTGAACCGCATCCGGGGTTCCGAGGCGGACGGATACGGCTGGATATCGGCCGGGGGGAAGGCAGTCTACCCCAGCTGGGGAGCGTTCGTCGCATCGCTGTTCAGCGAGGAGCAAGAAGGGTTCTATGCAGGGTGGACGGCGTTGTTCGATCAAGGCATTCTGGAGCGGGACGTCTTCGACGCGGTATACGCCGCGATTCGCGAGCTTCTGCCTTACGCGCCGAAGGAGAAATATTTGGTCCATGGCGATTTTCACTTCTGGAACATGTTGTCCGACGGCGCGGCGGTGACGGGCATCGTCGATTGGGAGATGGCCATGTACGGCGATTTCATGTTCGACGTAGCCGTTCTGCATCTCTGGCATCCTCAGGCGCGCTTCCCGGAGCGCGTGCGCGAAGCGTGGGAAGCGGAAGGAGAAGCGATCCCGCGGTTCGAGGAGCGGTTGCGCTGTTACCGGTTGATCAAAGGGTTGGACGGGTTACGGTTTTACGCCAAGAAAGGGGACCGGCCGGCATATGACTTTATGAAGAGCGAGCTGATGCCGCTGCTTTGAACGGGAGCGAGGTCTGTGGAGGCGAAACAGGAGCGGGAGCACCGCCATACCGGCGTGTATGGGGTATGCGTGTCGGATCAACGATTGCTGGTCATTCGGAAAAGGCTGGGTCCGTACTCAGGGCAATACGACTTGCCGGGCGGGAGACTAGAGCCTTCGGAGTCGTTGGAACAAGCGGTGATGCGGGAGTTCCGGGAGGAGACGGGGACGGCGGTTCGAGTCGTCTCCAGCATCGGCGTCTGCGATTTCCAAGTGTTGTGGACGCTAAAGGATCGCTCGACGGAACGATTGCATCATATCGCGATGCTCTATCAGGTGGAGGTTGACCGTCGGGCGGAGGTTCATCCGATCGAGGCGTTCCCCGAACAAGATTCCGACGGGGCGGTCTGGTTGCCGCCGGAGGAGATCGAGCCTCGCGCCGCCTCGCCGGCGGTCCTTCAAGCGGTCGAATGGCTTCGCTCTCATCGCTTGTCCGTCGCTAGAAGCTTGTTCGATTACAGAACGTAGAGAAAGAGAGCGCGAGTGTTCTCACGCTCTCTTTCCCTTATTGCAGGATTTGGAGAATGTTTTGCGGCGGCACGCGGGTGCTTCGAATCGTCTCGATCTGCGCGTCCGTCAAGCGTCGCCCCACGACGATGAGCGAGGACATCCGGTCGTTGTAATCCGCCAAGTCCGCGACATTCGTATTGCCGCGGAACACGCGCATCGTGCCTCGGAAATCGGTTCTCGAAAACAGCAGCAACGTCACCAGCCTGCTGTTCACGACGTTCCGAAGCCGGAAGCTGGACAGTTGCCCGTTGAAGCCGAGCGCGCGCGCATCGCGGATGGCGACGCCTCCGCGTCTCAGCTGGATGCGTCGGCCTGCGAAGTTAACGTCGGCGAACATCTCCAGTCTGACATCGCGATTGACCATAGTAGACATAACCCCTTCCCTATGAGGATATGTAGTAGTCTATGACAGCCCGGAAGGAGTGGCATGGGTAGATGCGAGGCGATAGATGACTATTTCTAGCCCGTCGGCCGATAGAAAGGGGAGGGTTCGAAGTGAAGGCGATGATGTATACCTCTTACGGAACCGCGGAACGACTCGCGCTGCAAGAAGCGGAGAAGCCGATTCCCGCTTCCGGCGAAGCGTTGATCCGAGTGTATGCCGCATCCTTGAATTCATGGGACTGGGATTTGTTAAGAGGGAAGCCGTGGTTGACCCGCCTTGAGGGGCTGAGAACCCCGAAGTACAGCATATTGGGAGCGGACATTGCCGGACGGGTGGAAGCGGTGGGCAGCGGCGTCCATGCGTTCCGTCCCGGGGATGAAGTGTTCGGGGACCTCTCCGGCTGCGGCTTCGGCGGATTTTCCGAATACGTTAGCGCTCGAGCGGACGTTTTGTCGTTGAAGCCGGCCGGCATGTCGTTCGAGGAAGCCGCGTCGGTTCCCCAGGCGGGCGTCCTTGCTTTACAGGGTTTGAGGGTCAAGGGAGGCATCAAGAGAGGACAGAACGTATTGATCAACGGCGGGGGCGGAGGCGTAGGAACGTTCGCGGTGCAGCTCGCTAAGATGTACGGTGCAGACGCGACCGTCGTCGACGCCGCCGGGAAGCTGGATAAGCTCGTCTCGATCGGCGCGGATCGAGTCGTCGACTACGCGGCGGAGGATATTTCGAAAATGGGAGAAACCTACGACCTCGTCCTAGATGTAGTGGGCAATCGATCCGCGCTGGATTTCATCCGGATCCTGCGCCCGCAAGGCTCCTACGTCATGGTCGGAGGGGCCGTCCGTCGATTGGTTCAGCTGCTTCTCCTCGGCCCGCTGCTTTCGATGGCGACCCGCAAGAAATTAAGCATCTTGATCCACAGACCGAACCCGCAGGATCTGCGGCTGTTGGGCGAGTTCTATGCGGCCGGAAAGCTTGCGCCCGTCATCGATCGATGTTACCCGCTGCGGGAGGCGGCCGAAGCTTTCGAATATTTCGGGAGCGGACGTCATGTCGGGAAAATCGTCATTCGCATGGAACCGGAGAGTTAATAAATAGGAAAATCTATTGCCAGGTCCGCTTCGCTGACCAATAATGGAGGCATTACCATTTTCAAAGCATAAGGATGATGAACCTTGGATTTCACGCCGCTGTCCCGATTTATCGACCATATCACATCTTGGCGCATTCCGTGGGCGGAGGTGCTGGTCATACACCGCAACGAGACGGTGTTCCGTTACCGGAACGGCTGCGCCGACTTGGAGGAGAAGACGCCGATCGACGACCGGCGGATCATTAACCTGTATTCGTTGACGAAGATCATGACGTGCGCCGCAGGGCTCCAACTCGTCGAGAAGGGCGCCGTGCTGCTGCAGGATCCGCTGTCGGCCTATTTGCCGGAATACGCCGAGATGACCGTGAAGAAGACGCTGCCCGACGGTACGGTCGCTTTGGAGAAGGCGGAGAGACCGATCGCGGTGCGCGATCTGTTCGCCATGACGGCCGGCTTCTCGTACGATCTCGGTGCCCCTTCCATTCGGGACGTCGTCCGACGTACGGAAGGCAAGGTGCCGACCCGCGAATTCGCGGCGGCGCTCGCGAAAGAGCCGCTGCTGTTCGAACCCGGCACGCGATGGAACTACAGCCTCTGCCATGACGTGCTCGCCGCATTGGTCGAGGTCGTGGACGGCAGGACTTTCGGCGCGTACGTGCGGGAACAGATCACCGAGCCGCTCGGAATGCGCGATACGGGCTTCGATCTTTCCGGCGAGCAGCTGAGCCGCCTGGCTCCGCAGTACGAATATAACGATGCGCTGGGGAAGCCCGTTCGCAAAGACGGGAACGGATTCCGGATCGGAACGTCGTTCGAAAGCGGCGGAGCGGGACTGCTGTCGACCGTAAGCGACTACGCGCTGTTCTTGAACGCGCTGACCAACCTGGGCACAAGCCCGGACGGCGTTCGCATTCTGTCGCCGGTGTCGGTCGAGTTGATGCGAACCGATCATCTCATCGAGGAGATGCGGGGCGATTTCTCCTGGGTGCAGCTGGCCGGCTACGGCTACGGGCTGGGCGTCAGAACCCATATCTCGAAGGCGGAGAGCGGATCGTTGAGCCCGCACGGCGAATTCGGGTGGAGCGGCGCCGCCGGATGTCTCGCCATCATCGACCCGGCATCGCGATTGACCGTCATGTATGCGCAGCATTTGCTGAATAATCAGGAGCCCTACGTCCATCCGAGGTTGAAAAACATCGTTTACGGATGTCTGTAGGCTTACACCGAAGAGGAGGAAGTCATGAATTATTACTACGCGATCGTAGCCGGAATTCTTGCGGTCGTCTCCTTCTTTACCGGCGAAATCGTATCGTACGTACTGCTCGGATTTATTCTCTTGGCGTTAAACAATATTCATAAGGTGTTGCAGGACATCTCGAGAAAGATGGATAAGAAGGACTGAACCGGAGGAGGGGAGCGACGCCTTGGACATTCCGGACTTGAATCTCTTTATGATGTGCGGCGCCTTGAACCCGGCTGCGCTTCGCGGCATGCCGCCGCCGTTCCGCATCCGAACGTGCAGGAAAGAGGAGTTGGACATCTGGAAAGCGATGCCATTCGACGATGCGGATACGGCCGAGGCCTATCGCGGCTATATGACGAATTTTTTTCAAGACGTATACGCGGGCGAAGGGGATTCGTTTTTCGAAAAGTGCTTATTCGTCTGCGATGCCGACGATAAGCCGATCGCCACATGTTTTGTATGGAAAGCCTACAACCGAGTCAACACGCTGCATTGGTTTAAGGTGTTGAAGCCATACGAAGGAAGAGGCATCGGCCGGGCGTTGCTTACCGCGGTCTTGCAGGACCTTCAGCCGGAAGATTACCCCGTCTATCTCCATACGCAGCCTGCCAGCTATCGTGCGATCAAGCTGTATGCCGACTTTGGGTTCGTCGTCTTAACCGACCCCGTCGTCGGGAGTAGACGCAACGACGTAGAAGCGTGTTTACCCATTCTCGAACGGTTCATGCCCCCGGAAAATTTCGCGAAGCTGCGATTCGCCCAAGCGCCGAAGGATTTCTTGGAAGCGGTGCATTCTTCCGAAATCCATGAGTTTTAAAAGAAGAGCGGCAGTCCGGACGTTGCCGTCCGGGCTGCCGCTCTATTCTTTTATAAAATGCCGCTCAAGCTGCCGCCGGAGGCGAACAGCCGGTCGATCCGCTTCTCGACCGACGGGTCGGGGACGAGGGGCGGGGCGTGATGAGGCTTCGTCCGCGCGTCGATGACAACGTTGTCGCAGCCCCAATGCTTGAACGCGTACCCGGCGTTCACCCCGTATATATCATGGGACGGATTGCTTCGGGTGAAGGTCGTCCATAAGAAGTTAGCCAGCGACGCGCTGACGAAGGAGCTGTCGTCGCATAACACGATCAAGGGGCATTCCGGCATCGCGCCGCGTGCGCCGAGCGCGTCCGTCAGCTCCCGCAGCTGCCGTTCGGCCTCCGTATAGCCGAAGAAGGCCGGTCCTTCCAACGCGACGACCCCCGGCAGGGCGAGCCGCGGGTTCCCGAAATCGCGCAGCTCCTTAAGCTGCTCCGGAACGTCGGCGCACAGCTCGCGCTTCTTGTCGCCGCAGGCGGCGAAGATGACTTTGCTTCCTTGGTTGAGGCCGGTACCGGAATAGTCCAGCGTGTCGATCGTCGTATTCGTCTGGAAGTGGAGATCTCGCTTCAGGTCGATCCTCTCCAGCACGTACTGTAAGAACTCCGCTTCGCGATGCGTGCTAAGCGGCTGCCTCTCCTCGGCGGCGATAAACAAATATTTGGCAAGACTCAGTTGGCCCGTGCCGAGGATCCGATTCGCGATCGTAAGCAGCTCGGCCGGTTGTCTCACCGCGGCGTAAGGGGTATATCGTTCGCTGCCGATGGCGAACAGCAGCGGGTGAACGCCTGCGGCGTCGACGGCGTGAACCTCCTTCACGCCCGGCACCTCCTGCTTCACGGCGTCGCCGGTCAACTCGTGAATGAGCGCTCCGAACGCCGTATCCTCTTGAGGCGGTCTGCCGACGACGGTGAACGGCCAGATCGCGTTGCGCTTCGCGTACACCTTCCGGACGCGCATCATCGGGAACGCATGGACTAAGCTGTAGTACCCGAGATGGTCGCCGAACGGTCCTTCCGGCTTCGTCTCTCCGGGATGAATCTCGCCCGTAATGACGAAGTCGGCGTCGCCGCTGACGCAGTAGTCGTCCACATAACCGTATCGGAAGCGGCGTCCCGATAACAGGCCGGCGAACGTCAGCTCGCTTAAGCCTTCCGGCAGCGGCATAACGGCCGACAACGTATGCGCCGGCGGTCCGCCGATGAAGATGCTCACTTTGAGCGGTTCGCCCTTCCGGTCGGCTTTATGCTGGTGAATTCCGATGCCACGGTGAATTTGGTAATGGAGCCCGATTTCTTGATTCGCCGCATACTCGTTCCCTGTCAGCTGCACCCGGTACATGCCCAAGTTGGCGTTCATAACGCCCGGCTTGTCCGGATCTTCGGTATACACCTGCGGCAGCGTGACGAAGGCGCCTCCGTCCATCGGCCAGTGCTTGATCAGCGGAAGATCGGTAATCGCCGCTTCCTCGAATCCGGCCGAGGCGTTGCCGAGTTTCAAAGGCAGCGCCTTCGTCGCCGCCGTCGCCGCTCGAACGTTCCGGAACGGCTGCTTCAACGCCTTCATCGGATCGTTGCGCAGCGCGATGACGTTTTGCGTCGCTTCCCACGTCTGCCGGAACATAAACTTGCTTCGTTCCAGCGTGCCGAACAGGTTGGAGACCGCTCGATAACGAGAACCTTTCACGTTTTCGAACATGAGTGCCGGCCCGCCCGCCTCGAATACGCGAAGATGGATCGCGGCCATCTCCAGTTCGGGATCTACTTCCTCGCGGATCCGAACGAGATGACCGTGCCGTTCCAGATCGATAATGCAAGATTCCAATGTAGAGTACATCTTAAGTTGCTCCTATCGTTAGGCAGCGGATCGCTGCGAAATATCGTAAGATGGCGTAACCTTATTTTACATGTTTGCGCCTAGCTTTGAAAGAACGGCAGGCCCGCTCGTCCTGACCATATGGGAATATTTACATGAATAGGGTATGATGGAGGAATCGAAAGTCGTAGTCGGCGCAATTAATAGATTGTTACGCAGGTCGGAGGCGAATCGACGCGGCTTTGTCCGAATTGGTCGCAGAGCGGCTATCCTCGGGCGGGGATAACGGCGAGTCTATTGAAAGCGTACCCATGAAAGAGTCGGCTATGGAGCTATACGCGGACTAATCCGCTACGCCAAAACAAGCGAGATCGCGGATTTCGAAATCATATAAGTCGTTATGACGATGACGTAGAGGTGAAGTATGGCTACTGAAAATGACATTGCAAAAGAGATAGACGTAGATCGTCTGCAGGCGATCTCTAACCGGATCTTAACGGAAGAGAGCGCAGTCCTCATGGACTGGAGCTGCCATCCGATCGGCCCGCGCGCTAACAATTTCGTAACCGCGGGGGTTTTCAGAATATCCGGAAATACCAGGTTGCGGAACGGGGCGGTCCGGGCTTGGTCGGTCATTGTTAAAGTCGTAAGAGAAGATCCTCGACGGGATGACCCCGCCCATTATAATTACTGGCGCCGCGAGATTTTGGTTTACGATTCAGAACTTCTTCGCAATTTGCCGGCGAACATCGTTGCGCCGCAATGCTATGGGATCGACGGACAGGTCGACGGATCGGTATGGTTGTGGTTGGAAGATATCCCTCATGAGCGGAGAACATGGGGATGGGACGATTATCGATACGCCGCGGGAAAGCTGGGAGAGTTCCACGCTGCTTATCTGACAGGACATCCGCTTCCCGAAGCTCCTTGGTTGAATAAACAGTGGCTGCGCTCGTGGATCAAGGAATGTATCCGTTACCGGGATGTACCGGATCCGCAAGCTATGGCATCGCTATTATCCGATCGAAGATCGGCCTCCCTGATTCAACGGTTTACTCGGTTGGAAGGTTCGATCGGCGCATGGTTACAAGCGCTCGAGCAGCTTCCAAGGACACTCTCCCACCAAGATGTTTACGAGCATAATACGATGTTGGACGCCGCCCGACAAGAGGAAGGGAAGCTTGCGGTGATCGATTGGCAATTCGCGAGTATTTCCGGAATCGGAGAAGATCTCGGCCGTTTCCTAGGGTTGGCCGTAAGCCGTGGCGATGTGCCTGTCGAACGATTTGGAGAATACCGCGAGCTCTTCATGTCGTCATACATCGGCGGCATGAAGCGCTCCGGCTGGGGCGGAGACGAAACCCTTCCGCGAATCGGTTGTTTCGCGGCTTTCGCGTTGCGTTCCGTATGGGAAGTTCCCAAGCTGCTTAAGAAACTGGAAAAACAGCCGGACTCATCGGAATGTAAACGCTTGTTTCTCGTCGCGGAACATCAATTGGACGCAGCGTCGGAAGTCGAACGATTATTGATGAATCTGGAGGTGTCCCGGCGGTGAGTAGACCGAGAGTTTGCGCCGCGATTATGAAAGACGACCGCATCTTAATGGTGCTGCACGAGCACGGGGATCAGAGCTATTGGACGCTCCCCGGAGGCGCCGTCGAAACGGGGGAAACCTTGGAAGCGGCGGTATTGCGGGAAGTAAGAGAGGAAGTAAGCTTGAACGGGACCGTCGAACGACTGCTCTTCGAAGATACGTACGCCTACGGTCCTGAACATTGTTATTTAGTCCGTGTCGACGATGGGGAAGACGCACGGCTTGGGTATGATCCGGAGTTGGCTTCAAGCGACCAAATCTTGAAGGGACTGGCATGGTTTTCGCTTGCCGCAATGAAGGACGATCGACAAGTGAAACGGGTAATTCAAAGTTTATCCGTTCCGATAAGCCAGTGGATCGGAGCGGCGGCCGTATGCGTCGATGCGGACGGCCGATTGCTCATGGTGCTGCAAGGGAAACCGGAAGAGGAGAAGCGTTGGTCCGTCCCCTCCGGCGGGATCGAACCGGGAGAAACGTTAGAGCAATGCTGCATGAGGGAAGTGTTCGAAGAGACGGGGTACAGGAGCAAGGTCGTTAAGAAAATCAAAGAAAAAACGGGATCGCACGGCACTGCGGAATATCATGTTACTTACTTCGAAGCGGAGATCGTAGACGGTACTCCGACGATTCAAGACCCGGACGGACTGATTTACGATATTGATTGGAAGAGCCGGGAGCAAATGAAAGCTCTGCCGTTTTCCTTCCCGGAGGATCGAGAATTCCTGCTGAATTATTTGGAGGGGCCATGTCGGGAAAAGAACTAGCGAACCCAAGAACGCATAAGGATTGGTTGCCTCCGCACTCGCTTGCGTGGTATGCGCAGCTCGGTAAAATGACCGGACAGTATCGTCTTCCGTGGAATTTGACGATTTCGGGGCCGAATGCCGAGGCGATTTTCGAGGAAGAGGTCTCATCTATGGTCCGGAATAAGATCGTTTTAGACATCGGGTGCGGACACGGAGAGTTTACGGTTCGTTGGGGTCCGGTGGTAAAACAAATCGTCGGCATAGACATTACCGACGATTTTATCGAAGCGGGGAAAGCGAAAGGCTTTGCGAATGTATCCTTCGTCGCGGCCGATTCGAAACAGAGGCTCCCGTTCGACGACAACGCATTCGATTGCGCGTATAACCGCAAGGGACCGACCTCCGCGTATGTCGACGTTCGACGGATTGTGAAACAAGGCGGTCGCATAATGGGCCTTCATCCAGGCGACCGGTTGTCGCCGGAGCTGCCGCAGCTGTTCCCCGACCTATTCGAACCGTTGCGCGAGGGCACGCCCGTGTTGGATAAACTGAAGGCTAATTTAGAAAAAGGGGGATTGCTCGATCAAGCCTCCATCGAAATCGTGAAGAGCGCATCCTACTTACATGAGCCTTTGGATATCGTGAAGATTTGCTGCTTCGGACAAAGGCCTTCTATCTATGAAATGGTTGTGGATACTTGGATGCCGGAAATCGAGGAGAGCTTCGAAAGACATGCCACCGAAGAAGGGTTGGCGGTTACAGGCGAAACCTATCTTGTTCGAATAAGGATGGAATGATGAAAGTACGAGACGGGGGCGTGGTGACGCTGAAGCATCGCATTGCGATCGTTGACGATCAAAATATATTGGTTGACGGCTTATCGACGATTTTAGACGTACAAGAGGATATGGAGGTGGTCGGGACGGCCGCGAACGGCGTCGAAGCGCTGGAATTGGTCGAACGACTTCGTCCGGATATCGTGCTCATGGATATTCGAATGCCGTTGCTCGATGGGGTGGAGACGACGAAGCGCATGAAAGCCGCCTATCCGGACGTCGCGATTCTCATTCTCTCGACGTTCGCCGAATCCAACGCCATCGTAGAGTGCATGGCGCACGGGGCATCCGGTTTTCTCCTTAAGGATATTCGAAGTGCCAAGCTCGTAGAGAGCATTCGCGAGGCGATCCGAGGGGAGTTGGTGCTCCCGGCGGCGATCGCGGCGAAGCTGGCCGAACGGCTGCAAAGCATGACCGCCCATATGGAAGACGGGAAGGAGAGCCGACGCTGGAAGGAAGGCGATATCAAGCTGACGGATCGGGAAGCGGAAATCGCGCGGTTGCTGCTGAAAGGGTGGAATAATCGGCAAATCGCAGCGGCGCTCTACCTGTCGGAGGGGACGACGCGGAATTACGTAAGCGCCATATACCAGAAGCTCGGCACGAACGAGCGGGCGCTTGCGCTGGTACGGCTGCGAGAGGCGTTGGGGGAGGCATGAAGCGGCGGTTTACGTCTTCGCACTACCTGTTTATGGCCGGGGCGGTTTTCTTTCAGCTGTTGGTGTATGGAATTCTCCACGCAACCGCCGTTCCGAGGCCCGATTCCGTCGTATCCTTGGAAGTACGACACGCTTGGGGAACGCAGCCGCCATCCATGGGGAGCTGGCAAGCAGGGCTTCCCTCGACCCCCGACGGCGAAGGGCATCCGTTGTGGCTGAAGCTCGAGGGGGCAAGCGGACCATGGAAGGATCCGCGGCTTGTATTTTACCCTTCCGTACCTGTGGTTGCTTTATACAAGGACGGTACGGAAGTACGGGAAGAGACGTTGAACGAGCTCGGACACGATCCCCGGTTCGTGACGGAATGGTCCGCCATGCCGTTGCAGCCGGAAGAGGCTGGCGGTCCGCTGATCCTCCGACTTGACCGGCTGGCCTCCGTGCCTTGGGCGATCGAGATGGCCGAGTCCGCCGATTGGGTAACGCATCTCTTTCGGTCGGACCTGCTGCTCTTCGTAAGCTTTATGATTCTGCTGTTCCTGGGCCTGGTCGCGATCGGCTTATACGCGGCGTTCCCGCGGGAACCGCTGCACCTCATTCTCGCCCTGTTCGCATGGTGCTTATCGCTGAACTTCCTCGTGAGGATTCAATCCAAGTCCCTCTTCCTAACGGCGCCCGACGTGTATTTCGCTTTGGGCATCGCGGGCGCGGTCGGATGGCCGATATTCGCGCTTCTGTTCTTCGAGCGAGTCGTCCATCCTTCGTTACGGAACATGACGCGGGCGCTTTGGGTCGGTTATGGGTCCCTTTGCGCGGTTGCGATCGGATGCATCGCGGTCGAACCGAAGGCGTTTCATTTTCTCGAGAACGGGTTAATGATGTTGGTCGTGCAAGCCTTGATGCTGGCGATCGTCGTGCTGATCGTTCTTTCGATTCGCCGCGAATCGAAGAACGTGGAGTACTCATTCTTCCTATTCGCTTTTACGGTGTATTTCTTGGATTTCGCGACCGCCATAGCCCTCCCGGTCCAGGGCGGCGGCGTAGCTTCGAGTTTAGCGTTGGCGCTCGGATTTACAGCCGTCATGCTGCGGCGCTATTGGGCGACCCAACGAGAGGTGCAGCAGCTGAACGCGGGGCTGGAGCGGAAGGTGCAAGACCGAACGGAGGCGTTGACGCAGGCGATTGCCGATCGGGCCGCGATGGAAGAACGCAACCGGGTCGCGCATGAAATCCACGACGTCGTCGGACATACGCTCACCGGTGCAATCGTGCAGCTGGAGGCGGGGCAGCTATTGCTCGGTCGCGATCCCGACCAGGCTCAGCGCAAGGTGGAGACCGCCCAGGAGCTTGTGCGGAAAGGGTTGGACGACATTCGCGCTTCCGTTCGCATGCTGCGGGACGACGCTTGGTCGGAGCCGATTATCGATTTGATGCAACGGGCCGCGCTGGAAACGGAACACCATGCGGACGTGGAAATTCGGCAGCGCTTCGACGCAAACTTGCCCGAGCTCTCTTCGTCGTTTAAGAGCTTGCTCTACTCCGCGCTGCTCGAGGGCATCTCCAACGGCATTCGGCACGGCGGAAGCCGTGCGTTCGAGGTGGAGCTTACGAGGGAGAAGGATCGGCTGCGCTTCCGTCTACGCAACGAAGGACGCCCGTACGCCGGCGAAGAGTTCGGATTCGGCCTGCAAGCGCTGCGCGGGCGCGCCGAGAGGCTGGGCGGTACGTTCGGCTTTCGTTCGAACGGCTCGGAAGGCGGCGCCGTGCTTGAAATCTTCTTGCCCTTACACGATCCAGCCATATGACATCACGCATGACACCGATCACTGCTCATATGATGACTTCTCTCGCTACAATGAGTTTCGAAAGCAAGCAAACTCGAAGCGAAGGGATTGTTGATGACGATGGAATTGCAAAAAGCGGCGAAGGTGTTCGGTTTTATCGGGATGTTGGGAGGTATGGCGCAAATTCCGGCTCGATTTTTCATCCAACCGGAGTATACCGGCGGCGTGGAAGGCATGATCGGCTGGACGCTTGACGCCATGGCGATGTTGTGTTCGTTGTTCTTATTTACCGGCCTCTTTCTCGTACAGCTCCACAAGATGGGACGCTTCGGCATGTTCTCGTACATTTTCTTGCTGTTGGTGACGGCGCTGTGGGCGGGCCACCAGTACGGGCTGCTTCTTTTGGCGCCGGAGCTGGTGCGGTTGGATCCCGAGATTATGTTATCCACCAGCATGCCGCCGCTCCTGTTTATGATTGCGACGCTCGGCAACATTGCGCTGAAATGGATTGCTTACCTTCTGTTCGCCGGCGTGTCGCTGAAGCACCGGGTCGTGCCGCGTTGGGCGTTAATCCTTCTGATGATCGGCATCTCCCTCGATTTCGCCCCGATGGGCGACTATTTAGAAAGAATCGTAGTCGGGATCGCATTCGTCGTGTTGGGCAGCATGCTGTGGCGCGGGATCGGCGAAAGGCAGGATCAGCCTAAGGCGACTGCGCCGGTTGCAATCTAACGCAGGGAATAAGCTGCGGGTCAACCGCGAAACGAACGGCAGCCAAGGACGCAAGCGCGTCCCGGGCTGCCGTTATTCGTCATGCAGCTTACGATTTGAAAAGCTTCGCGAATTCCCCGTACCCTTCCTCCTCGAGTTTGTCCTTCGGTATGAACCGAAGGGCGGCGGAGTTGATGCAATACCGGAGGCCGGTCGGCTGAGGACCGTCTTCGAACAGATGGCCGAGGTGCGAATCGCCTTCCTTGCTGCGAACCTCGGTTCGGATCATGTTATGGCTGACGTCGATATGCTCGGTTACGCCGGCATCGTCGATCGGCTTCGTGAAAGACGGCCATCCGCAGTGCGCGTCGAACTTGTCGCGAGAACTGAACAACGGTTCGCCGGAAACGATATCGACGTAGATGCCTTCCTCCGTATGATCCCAGTATTCGTTGCGGAACGGAGGCTCGGTAGCGTTGTTTTGGGTAACTTCGTATTGAATCGGGGAGAGTCGGCGTTTCAGCTCCGCATCCTTTTCTCGATCCTTCCAGGCTTCCTTAATGAAGCGCTCGCGGCCCGAGCCGGCGAAATATGCCTTATACCGAACCGGATTCGTCTTGTAATACTGTTGATGATAGGCCTCCGCCGGATAAAACGGAGCCGCCGGCAGGATCGGCGTGACGATCGGCTTGGCGAATCGGCCACTTTCGGCAAGGCGACGTTTCGACTCTTCCGCGAGCGTTCGCTGCTCCTCGTCATGCACGAAGATGGCCGTGCGGTAAGAGTCGCCGCGATCGCCGAATTGGCCGCCGGGGTCGGTCGGATCGATCTGCTGCCAGAACAGCTCGAGCAGTCGTTCGTAAGAGAATACCTCGGGATCGTACGTAATTTGCACGGCTTCGTAATGGCCCGTCGTATCCGAGCATACTTGCTCGTACGTTGGGTTCTCGACGTGGCCGCCCGTATATCCGGAGACGACGGAGTGGATGCCGGGCTCTTCGTCGAACGGCTTCACCATGCACCAGAAGCAGCCGCCGGCGAACGTGGCCGATTTTCGTATATCGCTCATAAATGAACACCTCGTTGTGTAGTGGAGTGAACGGTTACCGAAATTTTATCAGACTGCGGGGCATATGCAAAATGCGAATCGACCCGAACGTTCGCGGACTCAACCGTGGGTTGAGGATATCGAATTTTCGCTTAAGCGGTTATTGTTCCAATCGCAGATCGCCCATAAAATGGTTGGTGAGAGGAAGGGGGATCGCCATGAAGGAAACTTTGGCTCGGAATATCGCAAGATATCGGAAAGAAAGAGGCTATACCCAGGAGGAGCTTGGACGGATGCTCGGGCTTTCTTATCAAGCGGTGTCGAAATGGGAAAATGCGTTAACCATGCCGGACCTTGCGCTGCTTCCGGATTTATCTAAAGCGTTGGAGGTAAGCATCGAGAAGTTGCTCGGCTATATTTCGCAGGACGGTCGAATCTCCATCTACGAGGATGCATATAAAACTCCTGATTATTATTGGGGAACGGAGCCGAATACGGCCTGTTACCAAGTTCTGCGAATACGGCCGCCGACGCGACGCCTCAAGCTATTGGACATCGGGTGCGGGGAGGGGAAGGATGCCGTATTTTTCGCGAGAAACGGGTACGAGGTCACCGCGTTCGACGTCTCGGATGCGGGAATCGAGAAGACGAAGAAGCTCGCCGACAAGATCGGCGTTCACGTCAATGTTTTTAAAGCGGATTTATTGGATTTTCGCTTAGATACCCATTTCGATATTTTGTTTTCCAGCGGAGTGCTCCATTACATCAAACCCGACTACCGCGATGAAATTTTCATGAATTACAAGCAATTTACAAACCCGGAGGGCGTGCACGCCTTTAACGTCTTTCTGGAGAAACCTTTTATTGCGCCTCCCCCGGAACGGGAAGAGAATGCATATAAGTGGTATTCGGGGGAGCTGCTTTCTCATTATCATGATTGGCTTATTTTAGAGAGTTCGGAAACCGTGTTCGACTGTAACTCATCGGGGATTCCTCATAAGCATGCGATGGCGAAAATGATTTCGCAAAAGGTTCCTTAGAGATAACCTGTTAGTAAGCCTCCCGTTCGGTTTTGAACGGGAGGTTTTCCGTTAGTCGATACGCCTGGTAAGTTCGTGCTTCAGTTCTTCGATCGTCCGAAGCGTCAAATACGGTTGGATCCCGGCCGGGGAGGATTTCCCCGCAGGGTTGATCCAGATGCCCCGAATTCCTAGTTTCGCAGGCGCCGCGATCTCCCACTCATAATTATCTCCCACCATCCAGGCGTCTTCGGCGCGCACGTCAAGCAGCTCCAACGCATGTTTGTAGACAGCAGGCTCCGGCTTCCCGATCCCGAAATCCTCCTCGACGATAATCTGATCGAAGTACTGCGCCAATCGGAACCGATTGATTTTGCCCCATTGCGGCTCCGAAGCTCCGTTCGTTAGTAAAGCGAGCCGCAACCCAAAGCTTCTAGCCGTTATCAACGTATCGACAGCGCCTGGATGCAGGGTAATGAGCTCGTCGCGTAATTTACCGTAAGATCGTGCGATTTGCAGCGCCGTCTCAGGTGTTTTCAAAATTCCCGATTGGCGGAGAGCCTCGGTTATGATCTGCCTTCTGGCTTCGGGAAGTTGCAATCGACCGACTCTGTGCCGTTCCGCATCGCTCCAGTGCCAACGCGCCTGCCGCTGAATCGCCTCTACAAGTGTGGGAATTACCTCAAGATGGGTATCGGAAAGATGTAAGTTACATGCCTCCAACCAACATTGCTGCAGATCAAGGCCATGGTCGAAGGCAATTAACGTGTCGTCAAGATCGAGTAAGAGCGCTTTGGGAAGCAGATCGAACCCTCCTTATTCGTGTTCCAATTGTCACCAGTATAACATTGCTTCGGTTGATTTTGATTAACGAAACCGATCGGTTCTATAAAAACAATGAGGTGTGATTCCATCTTAAGTCGTGTTATGATTCCACTAAATGGAAGACGGGCGGTGTCTGGATGGAAATGCATGTTTTGTCCGAGCGGTTCAGGGGATTTGCCGCAAAGGAATGTAAGGGTTCTAGCAGCCTCTACGAACATCTTGCCGGGAACATCGCCGACGACGCAACGCTGCTTCGGCTGGCCGCGCAATCGAGAATGGGTCAACCCGTTCCGAACCTATTCCTAGGCGCGGTTCATTATCTTTTGTTAGAGGGCGTAGATCACCCCTTAGCGGAGTATTACCCAAGCATTGTAAGGGAGCCTCGAGAGTCTTCGACCGCCATTCATCGGTTTAAGGATTTTTGTAAGCAGTACGAACAAGAGATCATTCAGATCATCCAAACCAAGCTTGTACAAACGAACGAAGTGAGTCGCTGCGCCTACTTGTATCCGAGCTTTTGCTACATTTCTAAATTAACCGAAAGACCCTTGGCACTCATTGAGATCGGAACAAGCGCCGGATTGCAGCTTTTGTGGGATAAATACAGTTATTCTTACGTTACCGACGGTCCAAAGTACGGTAACGAATCGGCGGTCCTGGAGATCGCGTCCGAGCTCCGAGGAGATAAATCCCCGTTCCTCTTTAAGCGCAGCCCGCCAGTCGCGTCGAGAATCGGAATAGATTTGCATGTGAACGATCTCGCCGAGCCTGAAGATTATTTATGGCTGAAAGCACTGATTTGGCCCGAGCACCAAGAACGGCTATCCCGCTTTGAAAAAGCCGCGTCGTGTCTGGAAGATGAATCCTTGGAGTTACTTGAGGGGGATGGCGTTGCTTTACTGCCGGAAATAGCTTCAAACATTCGTAAAGATTCAACGTTATGCGTATTTCACACTCATGTAGCCAATCAGATGACTCATGAGGCTAGGATCGCCTTAGAGCAGCATTTTCGAGCTATCGGCAAGGAGAGAGAAGTCTTCCACCTCTATAACAATATGTGGGATCTGCATCTTCTCCATCTCGATTATTACAAAGACGGGATGGAATACAAAGAAACGCTGGCTCAGATCGACGGGCACGGCAGGTCATTCCAATGGTTACTATGAACGGGAAACTGTAGCGGGAGACTATTAGGTGCTGTATATTGTGCCGATGAGCGACGATGTCGCTAACGCGATTTTGCTATGGACTTACGAAGAACCGTACGATTTTTATAATAGTGAACGAACTCCGGATGCAGTAAGGGGATTGCTCGACGGTGACCATTATGCAATATTGGATGCGAGCAAAGAGATCGTCGGATTCTGTGCCCGAAGGAGGAGCGCGAAATGACAGCAATTCGCCAAGTACAAGTAGTTGAGCTGCCGGAAATTCATCTGATCGGCTTGAGCATCACCTCGCCGTTCAAGGGTCATCAGCCTGATAGGGTGGAAAAGATGAAACAGGAATTCCTAACGCGCAAAGACGAAATTTCCAACGCCATCCGACCGGAGCGATGTGTAAGCCCCAGCTTTTCATCGGAAGTTCTCTTTACCTATTTTGTTTGTATGGAAGCAGCCGATCTTTCCGCCATACCGGAAGGGATGATCGGGTTTACCGTGCCGCCGCACCGGTATGCCAAGGTCGTGTCCGCAGGGGATCCTTATCAGGACATCCGCGAATATTTGAAGGGAAACCGACTTCGACCGAACGAAAGAGCTCTTGCACTAGAAGTGTATCATTTTGAGAATCCGGTATGGCCGAGCGGAGCCGAAGTGTTTGTGCCGATCTTGGAATAGGCGATCATCTCGGGAGCACGACGGAGCTATCTGTATTGATGCGGCGCCATCTACTGGCCTGCTATTGTCTGGAAAGGCTTTAAGCCATAGGCGTCGGCAATGGGGCCTAACTTGTCGGGATTTCTTATGATAAAGATGCTGCGTACGAGCGTAGCTTTTACTTCGAGCGCTAGGATGCCCTGTAATTCTCCATCCGATTCGGCCAACAAGGCCGGACCTCCGTTGGTCGCGACGAGTTCGAACCGAAGCGGACCCAGCGTCCGTGCCGTGATGTTCAGCAAGCCATGAAGGTAAGCGGCGACATGCCCTGAGGATACAATCGGGTTCGTCGCCGTCCGTACGCCCGGACCTCGGTCCGTATATAATACGACGTCTTGCGAGAGCAAGCGAACGAAGGGGGCCAAGTCCCCTTCCGACAACGCGTATAATAAACACGTTACGAACGGCTTCATCGGTCGAGAAACCATCGTTACTTCAGGGTCGCGACCCACCTTGCTCTTGGCGCGGCTGTAAATTTTTCGGCATGCGAGCTCCGTGCGATCAACGACTTTCGAGATGTCTTTATAGTTCCATTCGAACACTTCCCGAAGCACATAGACGGCGCGGTCGATCGGAGGCAAGGCTTCCATCAACAGAAACGCGGCGATGGACAACCTGTCGTTCCGAAGCACTTGTTCCTCGATCGGCGCGACCGGCGAATCGACGGGCAGAAGCTCCGGAAGCCATGTTCCGGAGCCGCGTTCGTTCCGCCACCTTGCAGATTTCATCGTGTCCAAGCATCGGTTGGTAGCGATTTTGGCCAGTAACGCTTTCGGGTTATCGATCTCCCTTGAGATGTATGCACGCGCTTGAAGGAACGTTTCCTGTACGATGTCCTCCGCTTCGTGCAGCGTGCCTAGCATCTGATAGGCGAGTCCGGTCAAGAAAGATCGGTATTGCGAATACCAGTCTTCCCATCTTGCTTCGACGAGTTTCGTTTCCATTCGGGTCCTCCTTTCGATCGAGCGCCGTACACATATAGTAAATAGGCTTCGAGCGCAAAGATCAAGCCCGCAGCAGGCAAGAAGCCCGGATCGAACGCTGCGTGCACCGCCACGATGCCGAGGACGACGGGCGCGAGGATAATGAGCGCGGGCAGGATGAGCCGATTGCGAAGCAACAATACGGCGCATCCCAGTTCGATGCTTTTGTGCAGCGCCAGCAGGGCGTCCGAGCCTCGATATAAGGCGACGATCTCCGGATCCGTAGGCAGAATCGGCGGAAATCCGAGAACGAACATAAACCCGTTACATGCACCGATCAAAAAAGTGATCCCCAACAGCCACCGCGCGAGATGTTCGAAACGTGTCATAGATTTCATCCGTTTTTTCGCACTCCATTTCGTTTTTGTTTCGAATATAACGATCAGGTCGTGCGATTTGTGACCGAAGGAGGAAAAAAACATGAACGTCCACATTCGCGTATTAGAAGCATCGGATGCGGAGGCATACCGGCATGTCCGGTTGCAAGCCTTGCGGACCGACCCCGAAGCATTCGGGTCGACTTATGAGAAGGAGGCGGGGGTTCCGCCGGAGTCGATAATCGAGCGGATTCGGCCGGCGCAGAATCGATTTACATTAGGGGCTTTCCTAGATAATGGCGCGCTGGCCGCGATCGTAACCTTCGTGCGAGAAACCGGTACGAAGACCGAACATAAGGGGAACGTGTTCGGTATGTACGTGTCCCCGGAAAGCCGCGGGAGAGGCGCGGGGAAAGCGATCATGACCGAGTTATTGCGAATGGCGAAAAAGCTGGAAGGGGTCGAGCAAATCAACCTAACGGTCGTATCCGACAATGTCCCTGCCAAAAGGTTGTATGAATCCCTAGGCTTTAAGAGGTTTGGCGTCGAGCGGAACGCATTGAAATATGGTGGGCGATATTTCGACGAAGACTGGATGGCGTATCGACTGGAGCCGTTAACCGAAGAAGAAATCTTTGATCATCATCAGCATGGCCGCGATTCCCGCAGCCATCAGCGGCCCGGCGGGAACCCCTTTTAAGAAGACGATGCCGAATATGGAGCCGATGACGAGCCCGGCGATAAGATGGGGCTCGGCTTGCAGCAGCTGCAGGCCTGTCCCGTTCGTGTACGTGGCCAGCGCGCCGCCGGCCAACGCAAGGATCCCCGGCGGGCTTGTGAAGATGGAAGCGACGTCTTTCTTAGTAATTTTCCCGCTCAAAAAAGGGACTAGCACCCCGATCGTAAGCAGCATGAGCCCCGTCTCAAGTCCTCTTCGTTCGATGACGGGGAGGAGTTGATCCAGAGAGAGCAGCTTTATGATGAGGAGAATGCATGCCGAGGTTGTAACATTGCGGGACCGCCCGATCAGGCCGATAACGACTAAGCCGACAAGCAGCAATTCTCCGTCCATAGCAAGACCCCTGTCCATTTCCGTTATCACCAGTTTATGAGTGGACAGAAGCAAGATAGAACGCTTGTCGTACTTCCCGGAGCTCTGGGAACGAAACTGCCGCCGGCAGCGTGCCGGCGGCAGTCGATTAAATTCCTAGGGCTTCCAGGGGGACTTCGAACACGTGCTTAAGCACCAGTCTGGCCGCCAGAAGCGTCTCGTCGGGCATCCGTTCCATGTGAATCAGCTTTACGCCGCGGCTCGTTAACGGAATGTTGTTCTGCACCTTCTCCGTAAGAATCGAGAGGATGTCCTTGCGCACGGCGGTTAATACCCGGCCGGTCAGAAGCACGCGATCCGGGTTGAGGAACGTTACCGCATTGCTAAGCGTCGTCGCGAGGGCATCCACCATGGCGCCGTACATCCGTACGACCTCCTCGTCCCCGTTATGATAGGCGCGAGCGAGGCTGTCCAGCGTGTAACCCGTCGTCACCCCGAGACCGCTGATCGAAAGCAGCGTCGTGAGGCAGCCGACGCCCCCGCATAGACAAAGATGAGCGTCTTTCCCTGTGAAGGCTTTCACATGCCCGAACTCGCCGGCCACGAAGGTCGAGCCGGAAATCAGACGCTTCTCCGACACGATCGCGCCGCCGATGCCATAATCGAACTTTAATGTAATATTTTCCACGGAATCGGAGAGCGAGCCGTTCATATTCTCGTTGAGCGCGAGCAAATTCGCATCGTTTTCTAAATATACCGGCAACTCATACTTCTGCTCCAACACAGCCCTTACAGGGATTCGCTCGAAACCGATCCCCGGCGTCCGCAGCAACACGCCCTCTCGCGAGTCTACCAACCCTTGTACGCTGACTCCGATCCCTCTCGTACGGGCAACGTCCGGCGATTGGTCGAGCAGTTCTTCGATGACTTCGCCGAGCAGTTGGAGCAAGTGCTCCGAATTGAGGTATTTTTCGGTGCGGCGTTCTGCGCTGTAGAGAACCTCAGGGCGAAAATCACAAATCGACCCTCGAATATACTTTCCCGCCAGTTCGATACCGATGACGTAGAAGTTGGAGCTGTTGACGTACAGTTGAATTCGTTTGCGCCCGCTTCCCGCTTCTAAAGGCAGATGTTCGCCTTCGTATACGACGCCTTCTTCTAGCAGCCTGTTGACGATATTGGTAACGGTCTGTTGACTTAAGCCCGTCTTCTGCGCAAGCTCCACGCGCGAAATAGACCCGGCCGTGTAAATTAATTGTAAGACCTTCTGTTGGTTAATGGATTTTAATAGCTTGTGACTCGTGTTTTTTTGCGGATGCAAGCCAAGGACCCCGCTTTGTCGTGGGAATATGTGCTGATCATGATAATCAAACGGATTGATTAATTAATTATAAAGAAAAACGATGAGGATGGGAAGTGGGGAGGTCTTTGCAATAAAATAATATTTTTGAACGAAGGAATATTTGGACGGAAATCGAATTTGTTTTTTGAAAGCGCAACCGAACCTCGTTCCGACCGAGCGTCGCGATTGCGTCTTTGTTTCGATAATTAATAATTCCAATTGATTAAAGAATGGAGGCGATCCCTGAACTCTCGTTACGCCATGCAGTTCCTTGTAAACCATGCCGAAAGAAAATCGAAAGCCGATGGCAAAGGAGCAGTGAAATGAAGAATAAGACATGGAAACGCAGTGTGGTTGCCGCTTTGGCAGTAGGAATGTCCTTGTCTTGCATTCTGCCCATGGGAAGTCGGACGGTTGCGGAGGCGCAAGAGACTCCTTCGTCGACCAGCCCTCCTCGCATGTTAATTACTGAGATCGTACCTGACTCTACGAATGTCGGGAACGACGACGGCTTCGAATACGTGGAGGTGTATAACAACTCGAACCAACCGATCGACTTCGGCGATTATCTCATCGGATACCGTTACCCGGGCAACCCTCCGGGAACCGATGTGCCGTTGATTCCGTATGCTTCGGTCGTCATTCCTCCGCAGCGGACGATGGTGTTTTGGGGAATGAACGCGTCGTCGGAAGGGCTGACCGTGGCGGATTTCAACGCGAACTACGGTACGTCCCTAGTGGAAAACGAAACGATCGTCCGCATGCCAGGCGGATTAAACGATTTACGCGAACGGATCATCACCGTGTCGACGAGAACGGGCCGCGATGTCGTAACTGCAGCCTACAATAAGGGAGTTATCGATACGAAAGCGGATATGGGGATCAAGTATGCCGTTCCCGAACCCGGCAGTCTGGAGATGCGGCTGGTCGGCTCCACGGTCGAGCGCGGCACTCCGGGAAGCGTCGAATCCGGGCAAATTCCGAACGAGCCGGTTTCTCCGCTGCCGGACTCGACGCCGCCGGTCGTTCAAAGCGCAACGAGCATCGACAGACCGGACTTGACGAAGCCGATCGAATTCGTCGCTAGCGCGTCGGACGAGTCGTTGCTCGCGCATGTCATGCTTCATTACAAGTCGATCCGAGACGAGCAATTCCAAACCGTCAGCATGCTGAACGGGGCGAACGGCGTATTCCGGCATTCGTTGGATGTCGAAGCATGGTATGGCAGTCCGACGCTGGAGTATTATTTCGAGGCTTCGGACGGCACGAATCGGACGGCGACCGAAGTCGCGTTCGCCCCGTTGACTGGCGAAGATGCCTCCGGCGCAAGCTTGAACGTATCCGACGGCGAGGTGGTGACGGGCGTCAAGAGAATCATCGGCACCGGGGCGGGCGCGGAGCCGGAGCTGCTGGACTTGACGATCGACGGTGTCGAACCTGGAACGAAGCGTGCATTGACCGAGGCGCCTACGCTTGTCTTCGAGGCTCACGACGTCAATGCGGGACAAAGCGCCGTCACGATGAACGGGGAAGTCATCGACATCATTCCAATCAATACGATGGACTACGCTACCGTCCGCGTGCCGATCAGCCCCGGAAATTTCGAGTACGGACGGGCGAATACGGTCGAGATTCGGGCCGGCTCGACGAAGAGACCTTATTACGAGGAAGCTCCCGAGGCCGGATTGGACGACTTCTTCATTCGTAATATCCGATTGGAGTTAGCGGACGGAACCGAAATAAGAGACCCGAGATACGCGGATCCTGCGTTGCTGCTCGACATGGGAGACAACGGACGGTTCCTGCCGATCGTATCCGCACAGTTCGAAATCCCCGAGGACAAGTGGGCTTGGACGCCCGCGGCGGAGAAAGCGCTGACGGCGCCCGCCTATTTCGTCTTCGAGGCGAACGACATTAACGCGGGCCAAAGCGTGGTGACCTTCGGCCGCGAGGTGCTGCACTTGATTCCATTCGATACGACGGGCTACGCCACGGTCGTCGTGCCCGTCCGTCCTGAGTTATTCCATCGCGGGGAACGTCATCGGTTCGCGATCCGGGCGGGATCGGTCAATCGGCCTTATTACGAAGAGGCGCCGGAGGGCGGGTTGGACGACTTCGATATTCGCAACGTGCGTCTCGTCTTGGCGGACGGAACCGAGCTGCGAGACCCGAAGTATGCAGACCCGACGCTGAGGTTCGATATGGGGGATAACGGCAGATTTCTGCCGATCACGTATTTCGACTTCCAGATTCCGGACGATCAGTGGAAGGCGCTGTCGTACCTGTGGGACACGGCGGGGGCGACCGACGGCCCGCATCAGGTGCAGTTATCGGAAGCGGGAGCGTCCTATGCGGCGGCGAACGTATTTACAGACAATCAGGGACCGGTCATCGTCTCGAATATGGCGGAAGGCCAGTCGTACAAAGGGGCGTTCACGATCGAAGCGTCGGCCAGCGACCTTGTCGCGCCGGTCGCGACGTTCGAGGCGACGCTGGACGGACAGCCGATCTCGATCCCGTTCGCGACGTCGTCGGCGGAGCTAACCCCAGGTGTTCACGAATTGCATCTGAAGGCGACGGATGGGACGGGATGGACGACGGAGCGATCGATTCGGTTCCATACGCCCGAGGAACTGCCGTTCGCGCCGACGATACTTAGCCCTGCCCACGGGTCGGTCGGACTCGAGACCGAGGTGGAGCTCGAGGCGAGCGTAGACGATCCGTCGGACGATCCGCTGCAGGTTACTTTCTTTAAGGGCGATCGGATTGCAGCGCCGGATCCGAGGATGCTCATCTACTCGAATGCCGTCGATCGGGAGCCGCCGATAAGTATCGAATCGGCGGGAGATCAGACGTTCTCCGATGAAGAGAAAGCCAAGCTCGACGCATCGGACGATGTCTACGTCGTCTCGGATTCTTACGAACAGTTCCCGTATCATCGCTTCGAAGTAGAGGTAGGCGACCAACTCGGCGCGGGCGACCGTATAGAGCTGTACTGGGAAGGGCATTCGCTCGAAGGGCGCAAGGTGACCCTGTACGCATGGAACGTCGTCGAAGGCGAATGGAAGCCGTTGGCGTCGACGGTGGCGGCCTCCGAAGAAGACTTCGCGCTGGCGGCGTCCGTGAGTCCTGAACCTTACGTCATCGACGGCCGCGTTCATGCGCTCGTGCAAGATCTGATACCGGATCGCGGGGACTACGATTTCACGTTCGTCGCGATGCCGGATACGCAAATTTACGCGGAAATCCAACCGGAATATTTCCAATCCCAAGTGGAATGGATTCGCGACCGGAAGGAAGCGATGAACATTCGCTACGTCACGCATGTCGGCGATATCGTCAATTCCGCGGGCAACCGGGATCAATGGGCGAGGGCGGATCGGTTCATGAGCGTGTTGGAGGACGCGGGGATTCCCTATGGGGTCGTCGCCGGGAATCACGATGTGTTCGACGGCGGGGCGAACAGCGAACCCGATTACAGCGCATTCGGCGAATTTTTCGGAGCCGCGCGCTTCGAGAATGAGCCGTACTTCGGCGGATCGTATAAGAACAACCGGGGCCGCTACGATATGATCTCGGCGAACGGGAACGACTTCATGTTCGTGTATATGGGTTGGGGAGTGAACGACGAGGATCTCGTCTGGATGAACCAGGTGCTGTCGCAGCATCCGGACCGGAAGGCGATTCTAGTGCTGCACGATTATCTCCGGGCGAACGCCGCCCGCTCCGAGACGGGGCAGAAAGTGTTCGACGAGGTCGTCGTGCCGAATCCGAACGTCGCCATGGTCATCAGCGGCCACTATACCGGCAGCGCGGTGAAGACGGACGCGATCGACGACGATCGCGACGGTACGGCGGACCGTAACGTCTACCAGATCCTTAACGACTATCAAGGCATTCCGAACGGCGGGTCCGGTTATTTAAAGCTGTTTCATTTCGACACCGAAACCGACCAGATCTTCGTCAACACGTATTCGCCGTATTTGGACGATTACAACTACTACGATCCGGAGAAGGACGAGTGGACGCTCCGGATGGAGCTGACGCCGAGGCTGAAGCGCGTCGCCACGGATAAGATGGAGGTCCGCATCTTCACGGACGAGGCGATCGCTCCCGCGACTCCGGCGAAGAGCGGTTCCGTCGTTCGCGCGGCATGGACCGGCTTAACGGGAAGTACGACGTATTCTTGGTATGTCGTGGCGGAAGATGCGTTCGGCGGGCGTACCGCTTCGGAGCTTTCAAGCTTCCGTACGCGTTATACGCTTCCGGCGCCTACAGGGCTGCAAGCCATCGACATCCGCGCCGACGGCGCGACGATAGGCTGGAATCCGGTCGATCCGGGCGACGGATCGACCGTGACGTACGCGGTGTACGCGAACGGAGGGGAGATCGCTTCGGTCGCGGATGCGGTATACGCGATCGACGGCCTGACGCCGGATACCGAGTATCGCATCCATGTCGTCGCGAAGCATGTGCCGACGGGCACGGTGTCGAAGCCGAGCCCCGAGTTGACGATTCGCACTTGGATCGACGTCGCAACGTTGGAGAGGATCCTTGAAGACCTGATCGTCTCGCGCGAGGTCGAGAGCCCGCTGTCGAATCCGTTGTCCAACGCGCTGCGGCAAGCGTCCCATCACGAGCAAGACGGACGTTCGGAGCAGGCAAGGAAGTCGGTCGAGGATTTCCTGAAGCATCTGAACAATGAAGCGATCGCATCGTCCGCTTCGGAGCATGCCAAACAATTGCTCCGGGAGAAGGCCGAGGCGTTGCTTCTCGCAATGAATACGACAGGCATATAGAAAACGCCCCCCTCCGGCCGCCCGGCGGGAGGGGGATTTACCTGTTTAAAGAATGTCTTGACGAGATAACCAAAATGTGGCATATATAAATAAAGACAATTGATTTATTAACAACATCGGATGATAAGAGGAATGTGAGAGGCAATGTGGATCGTCGTTTGGACTCTGATCGTACTTGTTGGCTTGTTGCTGGTTCCCGCCCTGTATTTCGGTTGGATGCACTCGGCGACACTGGAGGAAGGCTCTCGCGACGCATTGATCGTGCTAGGTCAGCGTACGGAGAACGAGGAGATCGGAGAACTGCTCCGGGAACGCTTGGACACCGCGGTTCGACTGTTCGAACGGCATCGGTATCGGTTCCTGATTTTATCCGGCGGCGCCGTAGGGAGCGAGAGATCCGAGGCGGAAAAGATGCAGGACTATCTGATTAGCCGAGGCGTACCGAAAGACAAAATGATTTTGGAAACGCTGTCTCGAAACACGGTCCAAAATATCGCGTACTGTCGTACCCTGCTCCGACGATTCAACCTCGACTCGTGCTTGTTTATCTCTAATTCGTTCCATATTCGAAGAATGAAATACATAGCGGAGAAGTTGAACGTGAACGCCGAGTTTTATGCCGCTCGCCGCCCGCGCAGCATTCTCTGCAAGCAGTGGAAATTGACCTTCCAAGAAATTCGAGCGTATCGTCTCTCTCTTCCTTGGATCGAGAGGATGCGTTGAATCTAATAACGCCAAAGAAATGAAAGCGGATTCATTCGAAGGAGTGAAGCCTATCGTCAACGCGGGGGATTTACAAAATCTTCATTCAGGCATGACAAATCCATAACATAATTGATTTACACTAGCCTTGTTATAAAAATCAATTGAATTTATTAATTGGAGGTCGTTCGTATTGGTTCATTCTAGCAACGTAGGATTACGCAAGTTGATGGCCATCGGTTTAGTCGCGGCAATGGGAACGCTCGCCGCATGCGCCGGCGGCAACGGCGGAGACGCCGGCGGCGGAAGCGCCGCAGGGGAGCAGCCGCAGCCGGGTACGTCCGACGCGTCGGCGCCGGCAGCGCAGGAGCCTCAATTGGAGGTATACGAAAACGGGTTGCCTAAGGATGAGAAAGTCACGTTAAAGGTCGGTTTCTTCGTAGGGGGATACGGCCGAGATTGGTTCGACTACGCGGTAGAGTCGTTCAAGGAGAAATACCCGAACGTTACGTTCGACGTTACGGCTTCTCCGGATTTGAAAAATTTGCTCTCTACGAAAATTTCCGCCGGCAATGACGACGATATGTTCGACCTGTTCAATACGGCGCCTCCGGGCGGCGTCGTCTCCCTTGCCGAGGCGGGGAAGCTGGAAGAGATGGGCGACATCTGGGATTACCCGCTGCCGGACGTACCGGGCGAGAAGGTCAGAGACCGGATGCTGCCGGGGATGTACGAATCCACTCCCTTAATCGATGGGAAAATGTACGAATTCACGACGGCGAGCAGCTTCGGCGGCTTATTCTTCAATAAGACGCTGTTCGAGAAGAACGGCTGGAATCAAAATCCGAAGACATGGGCCGAATTCGAAGCGCTGCTGGCGGACATTAAGGCGGACGGGGTCATCCCGATCACATTCCCGGG
The DNA here is from genome assembly GCF_005765165.1 of Paenibacillus antri. Lineage (NCBI taxonomy): Bacteria > Bacillati > Bacillota > Bacilli > Caryophanales > Paenibacillaceae > Paenibacillus > Paenibacillus antri. Next base: position 118,380 of record NZ_VCIW01000013.1, read on the forward strand.
CGTGCATCCGAGCTATCATAGCTGGGCGTTCGGTCCCGCGAAGATGTTCGAATTGGCGGATATGAACGGAACGGCGGACGAGTTCATCGAGAGATACAAAACCTACGGGCTGCCGGAATTTACGAGCCCCGAGCAGATCGAGGTATGGACGCGCATTTACGAGTTAGGCAAGAAGGGTTATTTCGCGGAAGGCTTGCCGGCATTAACGCATACGCAGTCGCAGATGCAGGTCATTCAGGGCCAAGCGGCCATGGTTTCGACGGGAAGCCATGTCGAGAACGAAATGAAGGAAGCGACGCCGGCGGATTTCCAATGGGGTTACATGGCCGTACCGTTCCGGGAAACCACCGATCAGACGCTGTGGATCCGCAGCGGCACTTCGAACTTTAATTATATTTGGGCGGCGAAGCCCGATTTGAACAAGAAGTGGGCGAAAGAATTCATCGTATGGACGCTCACGCTTGAGAATCAGCAATTCGCTGCGGAGAAGTCCGGCGCGTTGCCGATGCGCAAAGACTTGATCGACGACCCGGCCAAGACGACGAACTTGTCGACATCGGCGCAATCCATCTTGAAATATATCGGCGACAATGGGGCGCATACCTACAAAGCAAGCCGATCCGTCAGCATTTCGGACCCGAATCTCGCGCAGGCGAACAAACTGCTGGATGAGAATATCGTAAAATTCGCATTGGGGCTGCAAGAGCCGAAGCCGATTCTGGAGGAAGCCGAGGAGCTGCTGAAGAAAGCTTTGGAAGCCGAGCGGAAGTAAGCCGACGAGCGGGGAGGATATCCTCTCCGCTCTTATTTTATCAAGAGGAGCTGACCTCGATGCCTGAACCGACCGCGGCAAACATTCCGCGTTCCCAAGGGAGACGCTTGGGGCTTGATATGGCGAAGACGCAGAAATGGATCTTTCTTACGATCGCGATCGTGCCGCCGTTCGGCGGATATTTGTTGTTTACGTTGTTTCCGAACCTGTTGTCGGTCTATTACTCGCTCCTGGACTGGGACGGATTCACGGACGCCACTTTCGTCGGGCTGTCCAATTTCGTAACGGCGTTCCAAGATAAATACGTATGGCGCGCCCTGACGCATAATCTATGGTTTATGCTGACGGTTCCGTTCTTGGTCGTATTCGTCTCGCTCATTCTCGCCTATCTGATCACGAATAAATCTTATCGGGAAAATGGTTTTCTGAAAGTATTGTTCTTCTTTCCGAACGTGTTGTCCACCGTCGTCGTCGCCCTCCTGTGGGCTTTCATTTACGACGGGAGCTACGGGCTGCTGAACGGGATCTTAGGCGTCCTCGGCGTCGACACCGGCAATTTCTATTGGCTGGGCAACGAACGAACGGCGCTCGCGGCGGTCATTCCCGCATGGGTGTGGGGCGGGGTCGGCCTCTACGTCATTATCTTCGCGAACGCGATGCTTGCGATCCCGAAGTCGTTGTACGAAGCTGCCGTTCTGGAAGGAGCCGGACATATGACTCGGTTGTTTCGGATTACGATGCCGCTCGTCATGCCCGTCGTCCGCGTGGGCATCTTGTTCTTGGTCGTCGGAACCTTGAAGAGCTTCGAAATCATCTTGATCCTGACGAACGGCGGCCCGTTCGGTTCGACCGACGTCATCGGATTGTACATGTTTAATCTGGCTTTCGGCGACGAATATCGAAATTACGGGTACGCCTCCGCCATCGGGATGATCTTGTTCGTCATCTTAGTGAGCGCGAAGCTGATCACGGACAAATTGTTCCCGAATAAGGGCGTCGAGTTCTAAATCGAGCGGGGAGGGATACCATTGAAGGAAAAACATACATGGCTGGATGCGGTCTGGCGGATTCTGTTGTACTTTTGGGCGTTAACGATCGTGTTCCCGCTTTGTTGGGTGCTCTACGAATCCCTGAAGACGAATCCAGAGTTCTACCAAGATATTTGGGCGCTGCCGAAACAACTGAATTGGCAAAACTACGCCGACGCTTGGACGGATTACGGCTTCGGGAAATCGTTGCTGAACACGCTCTATTACGTTGGAGGCACTCTCATCGTCAGCCTGTTCTTTACGACGATCAATGCATACGCGTTGACGCGGATGGAGTTCAAGGGGAGAAATCTGATCTGGGGCTTGATCATGCTGAGCTTGTTTTTGCCGGGCGTCAACGCGCTCGTGCCGCAATACGTCGTTATGCGGGAGCTGGGGCTGACGAACAGCATTCCCGGATTGATCTTGCTGTCGGGCTTGGGGGAAAGCGTGTTCTATCTCATGCTGCTCGGCGGCTTCATGCGTTCGCTTCCGAAGGAATTGGAGGAGAGCGCGATTATGGACGGCGCTTCCCTGTTTCAGAAATTTTGGCGCGTCATCGTTCCGTTATCCACGCCGGGGATCGTGACGGTCGCCGTATTCAAGTTCCTAGGGTATTACAACAACTTCATGGGTCCGTTCATCTACTTGAGCGATCCGGAGAAGTATCCGATCGCCGTACAGATGTACTCCGCTAACAAGCAAATGGAATATACGGCCGATTGGGTTACCTTGTTCGCGGGCGTCGCGATTTCGATGGTGCCGTCCATTATCATCTACATGCTGTTCCAACGCCTGCTCATGGAAGGGGCGACGATGGGGGCGGTGAAGGGGTGAATCGGAACAAGAACTATCCTATTACAGCGAAGTATAAGCTGATTGCGACTGATCTAGACGGGACGTTGTTGACGGACGATAAGACCATAACGGACGAGACGAAGCGTTGGCTGCGTTACGCCGCGGAGCAAGGGGTGGCGGTCATCTTCTCGACCGGCAGGGGGATGCAGACGGCCGAAGCCTATTGGAGAGAGTTGGAGCTCCGCTCCCCGATGGTCTTGCTGAACGGCGCGGAAATCTGGAGCGGACCGGGAAAGCTGCATAAGCGAATATTTTTGCCTCGCGAGACGGTGCGAAGACTGCACGGGATCGCCGTCGCCCGGGGGGAATGGTATTGGGGGTACAGCGTGGAAAGCTTGACGAACCACGAGGGATGGACCCCGGAGATGTTCGATCGGGATTGGATGAAATTCGGGATCGGCTGCGCGGACCTCCAACGACTGGAAGAGATACGGCAGGACTTGGAAGGCTGGGGCACGTTGGAAATTACCCGGTCGGCTCTCACCAATCTTGAAATTTCGGTCAAGGGGGTGACGAAGGAGAGCGGGGTTCGCGAGGTGTGCAGCCTGTTAGGGTTCGGCATGCCGGACGTTATCGCGCTCGGCGATCATCATAACGACATTCGGCTGCTGCAAGCGGCGGGACTCGGCGTTGCGATGGGCAATGCCGACCCGCGAGTGAAGTCGATCGCGGATGCGGTCACGTCGACGAATAACGAGGAAGGCGTAGCGCGGGCGATTCGGAAGTACGTATTCGGTCTCGAGTAACGTCAGCGGTTGGCGGGGGGAATCGTATGATCGACCTATTGGGGCAATTCGCGGCAGAGCCGGCCAGCGTATGGGAAATCAGCGCTGCGGATTTGACGGTTCGGATGGTTCTCGCCGTAGTTCTCGGCGGAATCATCGGGTTGGAGCGGGAATGGAGCAACCACGCGGCGGGGTTCCGGACCCATATCTTGGTTTGTATCGGCTCCGCATCGATCATGCTGCTTTCGATCTACGGGTTTTCGGAATTCGTCCATGAAACGAACGTGCGCATCGATCCCGCCCGATTGTCCGCTCAGGTCATCAGCGGCATCGGATTCCTTGGAGCCGGGGCGATTATGCGCCATGGCCTCACGGTATCCGGCTTAACGACGGCGGCTTCCATCTGGGTGGTCGCAGCCATCGGATTATGCGCAGGAGCGGGTTTTTACTACGGGGCCATCCTATGTACGATTCTGGTGTTTATTATTTTGCAAGTGCTGAACCGTTGGGAGAAGAAAATGAGAAGGTCGCGGATCGACCCTGAGATGACCGTCAAGGTGACGAATCGCCCAGGGATCCTCGGGCAGGTCGCGATCGAGTTCGGGGCGCAGGGCATACACGTCAGCAATGTAAAAATCGTGCAGGAAGAACGATCGGCGACGGACGAACCGGAACAGGCGCCGACGCTTCTTGTATTTCGCATAAAGATCGAAAGCGGCGAAAGGCTGCTAGCCGCGGTGGATTGTATCCGCGCCTTGGAAGGCGTCTTATCGATCGATCTGAACCATCCGCTGTATAGGAATTCGCCAGCTTTGCCAAAGACGAAATATTCGGTAGGGGGATAAGGAAGCAAGCACCCTTAGAAAGAGAGGTTCGTACATGTCTGTCCAATCGATAGAGAACATCTTGAATCAACTCGTCGTCGCTCCGTTCGAGCACATCGACGACAATAGCGCGAAGTGGCTTTCTCCGTTGTCCCCTCCTTTCCGGATCACGGGCTTTCCTTGGATCGAGAAAGAGGGAATCTACCGCCGGCTGCCGGCCAAACCGGACGTATGCTTGCCTCAAGCCGTCGATACGTTAGCGTATTGCACGGCGGGCGGGCAGGTCCGGTTTCGAACGAATACGTCGAAATTGCTGATCAAAGCGCGGTTGACGGGAGCGGCGAGCATGTATCATATGACCGCCGCGGGTCAGTGCGGTTTCGACTGTTATATCGCCGAGCCGGGGAAGCGGCACCGCTACCTCTCGACGGCTAAGTTTCAGGGAAGCAGCAAGGAATATACGGCCAAGCTCTATGAGTGGAACTCCGAAAGAACGTTGGACGTCGTATTGAACTTTCCGCTGTATCAAGGGGTGGAAGAGCTATGGATCGGCATAGACGAGGAGGCTTCGATCGGGGCGCCTCCGCCGTACGCTTGCGACAAGCCGATCGTCATCTACGGCACCTCCGTTACGCAAGGGGGCTGCGCTTCCCGCCCTGGGATGGCATATTCCAATATCCTTAGCCGCATGATTCCGTTCCCGTTCGTTAACCTTGGATTTTCGGGGAGCGGGAAGGGAGAGCCGGAGCTGGCCCGACTGATCGCGGACATCGACAATCCTGCGCTCTTCGTGCTCGACTATGAAGGGAATACGGGAGCGCCGGAAAATATCGCCCGCAGTCTTCCCGTTTTTATTCAAATTCTGAGGGAACGTCACCCGGAGGTTCCGATTCTCGTCGTCTCCAAAATTCGGAACAGCGGCGATTTCTTCTACGAGGGGAGACTCGAGATGTATGAGCGGAGAAGACGCGTTCAACGCGAGAACGTGATGCTGCGGCGGGCGGACGGGGATCGTCACATCCACTTCGTCGACGGCGCGTCCCTTCTCGGAGAAGAAGGCGCAGAAGAATGCACGGTCGACGGAACGCACCCGACGGACCTTGGCTTTATGCGGATGGCGCAGTCGTTAAAGCCCGTAATCGAGAGGCTGGTCAGCCATGAATTTAGACCCTAATATGAGAATCGTCGTCCCCGGAGGGGAGGGAGTCGTCTGGCATTCTCCCCGGGCGGCGCCGTTCCGCTTGGCCGGCTTTCCTTGGATCGAGCGGGACGGCAAGTATCGGCGTCTTCCGTTGTCGTCTCAGACATCGATCCGGGAACCGGTCCATGCGCTCGCCGACTGCACGGCGGGCGGACAAATCCGCTTTACGACGGATTCGCCGTTCCTGCACTTGTCCGTCAAGCTAACGGCTCCGGCGGACATGTACCATATGCCGGCGACCGGACAATGCGGCTTCGATTGTTACGTCGGCGGACCGCGGCGGAAGCGATACGTCGGCACGACGAAGTTCAGGCCGGGCGCAGACGCCTACGAGTCCGTCCTGTTCGAAGGCTTCGACCGACGGAAGCGCGAAGTGACGATCCATTTTCCGCTGTATCAAGGGGTGGAAGAAGTGTATGTCGGCCTTGCGAAGGACGCTTCGATCGCGTCGCCGGGCGAATTCGACGATGACGGGCGGATCGTGTTTTACGGGACGTCCATTACGCAGGGCGGCTGCGCCAGCCGACCGGGGATGGCGTATCCGAATATCGTCGGCCGAAGGTTGAACCTGGAATGCGTGAACTTGGGCTTCTCGGGAAATGGGAAGGGAGAGGCGGAGCTGGCGCGCATCATCCGCGGCATCGATCGCTTGAAGCTGCTCGTGCTGGATTACGAACCGAACGTCAGTCTGGAGCAATTTCAAGAGACGCTGCCCGTCTTCGTCGATTTGCTTCGTTCGGAGCATCCGGCGCTTCCGATTCTCGTCGTATCCGGCATCAAGAGCGCATTGGGAGACTTTCAGGAGGCGGTTCGGCTCAAGCGGGAGCTCTGCAGAGACTTCGCGCGCGACTTCGTTCTGGAGAGGCGGTCGTCCGGGGACTTGAACCTCCGATTCTTGAACGGAGACGCTCTGCTGGGTCGTCGTTACGAGGAATGCACGGTCGACGGAGTCCATCCGACGGATCTGGGCTTTCAGCGGATGTCGGACGCGATGGCGAAGGCGATCCGATCGATGTTGGCCATGAAGGGGTAGAATTGGAATAAACAGGCTATGCAAGGGGCGGCTCTGGCCGCCTCTTTTTTTATGGTCTGAGAGATTCGTTTCACTTTTCCGCTAATCGCTTAATCTATTTCCCCAATCCGGCTCACTCCTATATGAGTATATTTATAGCACCATATGAAAGGAGTGAGGTCAATTGGTCATGAAGAAGCGTCGTTGGAGGACGTTATATCGCAGTGATCTCAGCATCGGAAATACTAGACTTGGGAGATTGACCGCTCGGGCAACCACTCCCGAAATAACGGTTGCCTCCTTAAGCGTCCCCGAAGTGAGAACCCGCACTTGCACGCGGCGAGTATGTGCATTGGGCGTATGTAGAAACGTACCCTACCCCTGCGTCCAAAGAAGAACGCTTACCCACCGAATTGTAGCCTATGTTACCTATCCGGATAACCTCTCTCAGGCAGCGGTGAATTCGATTAACACCTGCTTGCAGACTGCGGTTAGGGCAATGGAAGAAGCGGCAAGAAGATTGTTACCTTTACTTGTGAATGATCCGCAAACCGGCCTTGGCGCTGTCCTTGCAGTTGGTTCGGCATCTCTTAACACTTGCCTTGCGCTTGAAATTCGTAGACAGGTACGACTTTCCGTCGGGTACCGTCGTTCGGCATCGGACTGGAGAGCTGTCAGCAAGCGTAAGAGACGGTAAGAAGCTAGAAATAAAACAGCCCTAGGTTTCTCCAAGGAGAGACCTAGGGCCGTTGTTTGCGTTCGGGGTCATGTCCGCATTATTTCGCTTTTCGCGAGAGTCTTTTCCGGCAGCCGCACGAACGACCGCTCTTCCTCTTGGCAATGCGGCGTACTGCCGAAGATTTCGGTTTTTTATTACACATACACATACGATCACCCTCCTTTGCGAGATTCAAGGTTAAGGTATGTCTCAAGGAAATGAATGGTGTTGGATGATGGCACAATTGTAACATCGTCGTGCCGGCGATCATGCCCAATCACTTTTCGTTATGGGTCAATACAATACTCTAAAATTATGAGGGATAGGTGATCAGTGGATCATGGTACCCTTTGCCGTCGCTTATGAAATAAAGGAGCGCTTAGCGCGTTCGATGCTAAATGACCCGAAAATTCAAGGGATCGGCGTAGGATATAGAGATCCTCGGCGACCGAGAAGGGGCGCGGCAGTTATTATTTACGCCAATTCCATTTCGGCTTACTCTCTTGGGATTCCAGATTCTTTCGCGACCGATAGGAAAAACAAGAACATTAAGGTTCCTGTAAGGTTCGTAAAAACAGAGGGATTTCATTCCCATGTAAATTACCGCTCGCGCATTCGACCTTTATTAGCCGGTTACAGTATTGGCACGACCCGCGGATCGGGGACGGCGGGTTTGATTGTCGCCAACTTCCCTGGAAACAACAAACGATATATACTCAGCAACAATCACGTTCTAACGAATCCGACAAATTCCAGGAATAGAGCGGTTACATTCCAGCCTGGAGGGGCGGACAACGGGAGTAGAAATAGGGACCGAATCGGTCACTTGGAACGACTCGCGAGGTTACGACGGAACCGTATCAATTATATGGATGCCGCCATTTCAGTTCCGATCCGAACAAGTGCAATAAACCCGCGTTATGCTGCAGTCGGGGTCGTTCCCGGACATGTAACCTCGTTTCGAGTAGGCGACCGCTTCAAGAAGGTCGGTCGAACGACCGGATTTTCTTATGGAGTAGTCGATTCCGTGAATACGGATGTAAGAGTGGGTTATGAAAGACTGGGAAGCTTCAGATTTAAGAATCAGACCGTCATCGCGGGGAAGAAACCTGTTTCCTTACCGGGGGACTCCGGCTCGGTATGGCTGAGAAGGTCGGACGACTTTGCCGCTGCCGTGAATTTTGCCGGTTCCGACGACGGGAAAATGTCCGTCGCCTTTCCGATTCAATGGTTTATGGTGCGATTCGGCGCACGCGTAGCTCGCCCGAAGGGTGTCGGTCTCGTCCGTTCGATAAAGAAGAATAACGGCAGCATGGCTTATACTCGTCAACTCTCTCGGAGAGAGCTCGCTTCGATTCAAGTCATTTATACACGCTAGCATGAAGAAAGGGAACCGCGTCACGCGGCTCCCCCCCTCTTCGTTCCCCATTACGTCGGCTTGCCGTTCAACGTAGGCGGCGCCTCCTGCTGCAGCTCCGGACCGAACTCGTCGACGATCGCCGTCGGATTGCCGTCTTGGTTCCACGCATCCAACGTCATGAACGCGTCGGTCCGCGCGCCGTCGGTCGAGTCTTTCGCTCGCGCTTGCTTCAATTGCTTTTCGACTGTTTCGTTTTCGCTCATCGGGACGCTCCTTCGCTGCTGGATATTTTCCGGCTCGACCTTACGAGTGTTTCCGATATCCGGAAAGCTATTCCAACAACCGCTTCAACAGCTGCGTTCGATTTTTCGCCGCGAGCTTCGCCATCATCGACCGGAGATGCTTCTTCACCGTCACTTCGCTGACGAACAAGGCGGCGGCGATGTCCGCGTTCTTCATGCCTTGCTCCAACAGCTTGGCGACCTCCTTCTCGCGAGGGGTGAGCTCGGGACGGCCGGCGATGCGGTCCGCGGCGGGGGGCGCGTCGGCTTCCGCTTGCGCGCCGGCCGCGGCTTCGGAAGCCGCCTGACCGACCAGCCGGGACTGCCCCGTCAGGCGAAGCATGCGATGCACATAGTCCAGTCCGAGCTCGCCGCGCCGATCGATCACGAAGGTCTGGGCCGGCGTCGTATCCTCGTACTCGGTATGCGCCGGGCAGCGCGCGACTTCGAATCCGAGGCTCTTGTGCGCTTCGATGAAATACGTCGTCGGCGCGGGCGATTCGACGATCAGCTCCCCGGAGTATATCAAATCGTGAAGCAGATACCCCATCGCGGATTGCTGCGCAGGGTCTTCATAATCGGCCGTATCGATCGTCTCGACGAACCACCCCGCCCGGTAATCGCTCGGCACGGCGAGGCGCGCCTCCATCGCGGAGGACAAGTTCGAGAAATAGGCTTTCGACCGCGGGGCGCGCCGTAAATACGGCAACGTCTTCTCGTTGATCGGGACGACGACGGCGAAGCCGAGCATCGCGCCCGCCGCATTCCGCAGGACGCGAACGATATCGTAACCGAGCGCGAACAACGCCTCGAAATCGACCTTCTGCACCGTGTAGGCCGTTTCGCGCGCGGTAAGCCCGAACGCGAACCTTCGATCCGACAAGGGATCGTAAATTTCAATCCGAGCTTCCCGCGATTCGGTCTTGCGCCTTTGCACGTACGCCTCCAACTCCGACCTTTCCGCCGGTCCCGCAGGGAAGAAACGAAGCGGCGCCGTATCGAACCAATTCATGAACGCCCGAATCAGCGAATCGCCGACGTAATACATGATCTCTACGCCGTCCTGCGCTTCGCCGCCGCTTTCGTTCGGTTCTGTCATCTTGGCGTAATAATATTGCATCGCGCGCTGCCGAATTCGCTCGTACCGCTCCGGCGTTCTCGAGAGCAGCTCGCGATTGACCAGCTCCCGCATTAAGCCGTGCATCGCCCAGCCCCGATCGACCTTGCGGATGAAAGAGAACCGAATCAACTGATAAAATTCCGACGCCGTGATCTCGCGCTCCATGGCGTAAGAGAGCGACTCCTGTTGGAACCGACGCAAGACGGCCGCCGCTTCGACGAACGGCCGCAGATGCTCGTCGGGCACTTCCTCCAACCACCGATTCACGACATAAGCGAGCGTGTCGTACCTGTCCGCTTCGGCGTAAGGGCCGGCTTCCGCATTCGCGTCGAGCTCGGGGGAGCCGGGGGAGGCGTACAGGAAGGCAAGCAGCGACATCGTCAGCGGGTGCCCGCGGGAGGCGCTTCGAAAGCGCGTTGCCGCCCCCCGGTCGAAGATATGCATATATTCGGCATAGCGTTCGACGGAGGCGGCGTCCAGCTCGGCGAGCGGCAGCCGGGTAAGGCACCGGCCCCAAGCCGCCGAGATTCGCCACGCTTCGGACAACGGGTACCGGCCGGCGACGACGATCATGACGTTCTTCCCCAGCCGCTTCAAGAACGACTCGCGGAGCCACTGATCCAAGCTTTCCATCTGTTCGTATGTATCGATAAAGAGATAGAGCGGACTAGCCTCGGCGATGCCGGCCAACGCGTCGACGCAGGCATCGACAAGCCGCGTCTCCTCCGCGCCGCGTTCCGCGCGGATGTCGAGCGCTTCGAGAAGACGGGAGCAGAACGCATGCGGCGTCCGAACGAAGCCGACGCTGTCGACGGTCGCGGTCGTTCCGCCGGAGGCTCTCGCCCGTTTTTCGAATTCGTCCAGGAGGAAGCTCTTTCCCATCCCCCCCGTGCCGTATACGTTCAGAAGCTGACGCGAAGCGGGAAGCTTCGCTCGCAGCGCCTCGAATACGGACAGTTCGCGTTTACGGCCGACGAAGGCGCGGCTGTCCCACTCCGTTTCCACTTCGTTCAAGCTCATGTCCGGTTCGCTCCATTTTCCATCGTTTCGGAATCGGTAATATTTTACAACAAGTCGGGACTTTCGGATATGGGCGGGAATGCCTAGGCGCGATAAGGCGTGCCTAGGTATCCTTTCGGATACCCCGAAAGCCTGCTTTCGCATACTTATGGGGCTTCCGCAGGCGTGGTAGGATGAATCTCGGCAGGGAGGAGGGGAATCATGACAACGCCTTTCCGATTGGGGCATATCGCGTTATTCGCTCGGAATCGCGAGCGGGTAGCGTCGTTTTATCGGGAGTGGTTCGGTGCGGGGGCGGAGGGCGGCGTCGATGTCGTCGGCCATCCGAACGAAGTGAAGACGACGTACCTCGCCGCGTCGCAACGGGACTTGGAACGGCTCCGGGCTCGAATGAGGGAAGCGGGGCTTCCGGTAAGCGGGATCGAGGGCGACGGCGCGTTCGTCAAGTTCGGCTGCAACGACCCGGAAGGCAATCGAATCGAGGTGTTATGGGCCAAGGATTGGCGAGCAGGTATGGGAGAGACTGGAGGAGCGAATAAGGAATGAGGAACAATCCGATGAAAAAGAGGAGTCTCGTATCGGCGATCGTCATCGCGATGCTGATGCAGACGGCGCTGCCGATAGGATTTGCGCAGGAGTCGGGGGGCGCCGGCGAGGTTGCGCCTGCGGACCCGCTCGACACGCTCGCCGTGGTCGAGTCGCTGGCCGGCGCGAGCACGGTCGGCGAGGCGGTATACGGAGAGTCGGCGGGGCTTCAATCGCCGCCGACCGAACCGATGTGGACGGCGATGCTGCCGGCCGTGACGAAGGAGCGCGCGATTACGCTGTCGCTGTCGACGTCCCCGAACGCGATGGTGACGTTGTACGCGAACGATGCGCCCATTAACGTCGGGGACGGCGACAACTTCGCGGACGCGCAAGGGCTGTATTCGTTCATCTATTACATGGATACGGAGCGGAAGTACGTCTTCCGGGCGACGGCCCAGCTCGGCGGATTGTCGAGTTATTCGTCGCCGGCGGAGACGAGCTTGGACGTGACGCCGCCGACGGCGCCGAAGGACGGCGAATGGACGTCGCCCGGCCCGGACCGCGTGTCGCTGCGGTGGGAGAAGGAAGGCTGGGAGGAGCCGTTCGGGTATGCCGTGTATCGGAACGGAGAACGCGTCGGCACGACCCCGGTTTCGTTCTACGAAGATATCGGGCTGCCGGGGCGCAGTTCGCTCGTGTACGGGATCGCGGCGATGGATGCGGCGGGCAACGAATCGGATCGCTACGAGGTCGCCGCCTCGACGCGGGATGCGGACAGCGCGATGGTGAGCGATCCCGCGCATCTGGACGTCGAACGGTCGATCGTCAGCGCGGACGGTTCGACGATCGCTTACGTCCATCGGTACTACGACGATATCGGATACGAGCGGTTGGGATTATATGTTCGCGATCTGGCGACGAACGAACTCGTTCCCGTCCCGATCCCGGCGGGGGCGTTCGCGTTGTCGCCCAGTCTGAGCGGCGACGGGCGCAAGGTCGCTTTCTCGTACTCGGGCGTCGAGGCGGCCGAGGGCATCTACATGTATGACCGATCCGCAGGAGCGGGGGCCGCGGCGGAGATCGTATACGAAGGTTACGGAACGCCGATCTTGAGCCCGGACGGCGAGACGATCTATATCCACGAACTCGAACGCGTCTCCGCGCTGGCGCTCGCGACCGGAGAGCTGACGACGTTATTCGAAGGCGACTGGGAGATCGGGCTGATTCAGAAGGTCGACGTCTCGCCGGACGGAACGCATCTTCTGTACGAACGGTCGGCCGGAGACGGCGCAGTCGGATCGGTAGAGCTATATAACCTCGGGACGAAGGAGCAAACGACGGTCGCGACCGCCGCGAAAGACGCCGCCGTCGGAAGCGGCGGCCGATACGTCGTCCTGATGCGGCAGCCCGCAGAAGAGGAGGGGGCGCTGCCGGGCATTTTCCTATACGATACCTCGTCGCCGGGCACGCCTCCGCGGTTGGTCGTAACCGACGAAGACAGCGTGTATTATTCGAAGCCGATGGTGAGCGGCGACGGCAAGCAGGTGGTCGTGGAATACTACGACAGCGATCCGGACGTCCACGAGTCGCTCGATCGAAGAGGCTATATGCACTTCGATCTCGATTCCGGCTCTTCCCGGCGCATCGGGGATCCGAGCTTCGACCACTACGAAACGTTCGCCGATCTCAGCGCGAACGGCAGACTCGTCTTCGTCGGAACGAACACGACATTCCTAGCGGATAACACGGTGTATAGGTACTTCCCCGAAGCGGTGTTTGCGATTTGCCCGGAGGCGTGCGGCGAGATCGAGCAGCCCCCGGCCGGCGGCATTACGGGAGCGAGCTGGGCGCCGACCGAGCTCGTCGGCGGTCAGGCGAAGCTCGGCAGCGACGTCTCGCTCGAGCTGACCGGAGCGCCGAATGCGGAAGTCATCGCAACCGTCGCCTACAAGGAGGCGGAGACGACGTCCTCGGCCGAAGCGCCGCTCGCCGAGACATCGGCCGGCGTCTACGCGGGCACGTTCCCGATCGCGGCCGGCATCACGGAGATTCTCTCGGTTCGGTATCGGCTGAAGGAGAAGTCCGGCGCGACGGCCGAGCGCGAGGTCGTTCACCCGATCGGCGTGGCGGGGGAGGCGAGCGTCTCGATCGATACGCCGGATCCGGAATCGCTCTATGGCGGCAAGCTGATCGCGACGGGCGGCGGCATGTTCGCCGAGACGACGCTGAACGGTCCTGGGCCGTACGCGTTGGCGCTTCGCGGGGGCAGCAATTATAAAATCGCATTATACGCGAAGGACGGAAGAAAGCTTACGGATACGGGGACGAGGGACGTATGGGTAAACCACGGGCAGACGGCGAACGTCGCGCTGACCGCCGTCGTTCCGGCGACGGCGAACATTCGCGTCGTCGACGAGCGCGGGGAAGGCGTGAGCGGCGTTCCGGTCACGATCTACAGTCCGAACCCGACGGGGCCGAAGTATACGATCGCCTCCGGCGCGACGGACGCGTCCGGGCGATTGACGCTGCGCGCATCGACCGTGGGCACGACGATCCAGGTCTTTCCGTGGCTGAGCGATCCGTACGCCGCCGCGGAGCCGCAGACGGTCGTCGCCCGCGGCACGAACGACTTTACGTTCGTCACAAGGCTGAAGACCGGAACGTTGCAAGGGATCGTTAAAGACGAGAACGGCGCTCCGGTCGCGAACGCGATGGTGTCGGTGACGCGTACCGGGGCCTACGACATGGCGATGACGGATGAGCGAGGAAGATACTCGCTTTCGGTGCCGATCGGCTACGTGCGCGTGGAAGCGGCCCAGACGGTCGCGCCGTTCCTGCGGAGCAAATCGTATTCGACTGTTTGGATCGCCGACGGCAAGACGGCAACGCAGGACCTGACCGTGTACCGGAAGGCGAACGGCAATATTAACGTGAAGCTGAGCACGCAATTTATCGGATCGGAGCCGGCCGGCATCGACATCAGCTGGCGCTCGAGCTCGTTGTACTCGATTCGCATATCCGACGCGGCCGGCCGCGACCGTCCGTTCACGCTCGGCGAGAACCAGCTGCTGCTCGTCGCGGAGCCGGGCGAGACGTTGACGGTATGCGCAGCCCCCGGATCGGGCCATGCGTTCGGTTCGGATTGCGAGCAGGTTACGCTCGACGAGAAGCGTCTCGGTTCGGTGGAGCTGCTGCTGAAGGAGCGCAGCGCCGTGCAGGGAGACGTGAAGGTGAATACGCAAATCTTCAAGTCTTCGACAGTTTCTAAAATGCTGTATCCGCTCGACGAGAGCGGGCGGAAGATCGGCGAAGGCCGCCGCTATTCCGGCGCCGGCGCATTCGAGCTGTCGCTGCCGAGCCCGGGCGAATATTTGCTCGAGACGACCGCCACCGCCTACAGCGGCGGAAGCGCGACGGTCGTCCGGCAATTCCGGGCCGTCGAGGACGGCATCGTCGAGCTGGGCGAGATCGAGCTGCTCGCGGTGCCCGGACCGTTCGGCGTCGGCGACGGGAACCGCCTGTCGTCGCTATCGACAGAAGCCGTAGGCGGGCAGAGCGCGACGTTCCGAGGCATGTATTTCAACGGCGGCGACGTCGCCGCCCAGGACGCCCGCCTCTTGATCGAAGTGCCGAGCGGCGCCTCGCTCCCCGCGGCAAGCGTGACGGTGAACGGCGAGCCGGCGGAAGCGAGAGCGGTCGGCGCGTCGCTGTATGAGGTGGCGATCGGCGCTGTGGAAGCGAAAGGCGGCGGATCGTTCCAGTACCGTCTCGATATCGAGGAGTCGATGGAAGAGGCGCTGCTCACGGCCGCGCGGATGCGTTACGTACTCGGCGACTCGACCGCAGCGCGCGAGGATACCGTCGGAGAGGTGCGGCTGCCCGTCGCGGTCCTGACGCTGAATGCGCCCGACACGGTTTCCGATTTGACGGGCGTGGCGGTCGGCGGGCGCGCTCCGAGCGGCGCGGACGTCATGATTTACGACGGAGACATCTTGATCGGTCAGGCGCAGGCGTCTCCGGGCGGATATTGGAACGCGAAGGTGACGTTGCAAGACCGAGGCGTCAACCCGAAGCATCTGCTGACGGCGCAAGCGGCCGCGAACGGAAGAGAGCGAGTGTCCGCGCCGCATGCGATTCGGCATTCGCCGGGCGAGCCGGTGCCGGTTCGATTCACGGTACAGCGCGAAGGCTCCAGCAAGCGCGTCTTCGAAGCGAGCGCCGGAACGGCCCGGTTCACCTATATCGCGCTGAACGACCAGGATTTCTATTACACGGTAGAGTTCGATCGAAGCCCCGATACCATTAAGCATGTCGTGTTCTACGACGATAGCAAGACGTATGCCGCGGTGCGGGTGCCCGATACGAACGTCTTCATGGCGAAGGGCAATGCGCTGAAGCCGATGCGGCTCGCCTACGACGTGGAGGGCGTTCCGCCGGTTGACTATAATAACGTATCGACGGAGGAAATCGAAAAGTCGCTTCCGGACGCGCTGCAAGGGTTCGACTACGAGGTCGTCGAAGAAGGCTCTACGAACGAGGACACTGGCGTCGTGACGTCGCCGAAGCTTCGCGTCTTCGACCCGAACGACCCCGAGATCGCTTTCGAGTCGGTCTTCCGCTTCGAGCCCGTCGACTACGTGCCGACGGAACCGGCCGTGGATGGCGCTCTGGAGATATACGAGACGGAATATACGATTACGAAAGATGCGAATGGCGTGACGATTCTAAGCTCAGGGATTCTGCCGGCGAGGTCGCCAGAAATTCAAGCATTGTCCATCCGCGACCCCGAGCTGCGAGCCATGCTGCAGGACGGGACGAAAGAGCTTGTCAAATACACGGCAGGCCAGACGTTCAAGGATCTGAAGCCTTACGGCATTCTGCTGAACACGGCGAGACAGGCGATGGTCTACGACGATCGTATGGGCGATCTGGAGCGGTATATGCAAAACCTAGAGGGCATCTCCTGCTTAGGCGGGGATAAAATCAACCATTACGCGGGACGACTCAATAAGCTGGCGGATCGCTTGTTATCGAATCTGGTGTGGCAGTACACGATGACGTTGTCCGGCATCGCTCTTGCTTGGAGCGGTTTCGGCGCGCCCGTCGGGGTCGGACTCGCCGTGATCGGCGTAGGGGTCGGCATCCTGCACGAGATGGAGTTCCAAGATCAACTCGAACGGTTTAAGCAGGACTTGGCGGCAGATGCCAAAGAGGAATGCGAGGACGAGAACGACGACGAAGGCCCGGGCCGTCAGCCGGGAACGCCTCCGACGCGTCCGAACACTCCGGGACCGGATCGGAAGTGGGAGTACGGCGATCCGACCTGGTTGTTCGACCCGAGCGGTTATGTCTATGAGGCCGTGCCGGGCAATCGCGTCGAAGGCGCGAAGGCGAGCCTGTACGAGTGGATCGACGCCGAAGGCGAATGGCGCCTGTGGAACGCCTCGGACTTCGGCCAAATCAATCCGCAGACGACCGATCCGAACGGGAAATACGGTTGGGACGTTCCGCCGGGCAAGTGGCAGGTCGTATACGAGAAGGACGGTTACGAAGAGACGCGGAGCGAGGAATTGATCGTCTTGCCGCCTCATTTCGACGTGAACATTCCGCTCGTCTCTTATGCGCCCGCCCGCGTCGAAGCGGCGTACGAAACGCTCGGCGCGCCGGGGGTGCGGATCGACTTCACGAAGTATGTGGACCTCGGGACGGTTACGGCGGAACGATTCCGGGTCGTCTCCGTCGCCGACGGCGGCGAGACGGACATTCCGGTCGCGGTCGAACCGATCGACGCGCATGACGCCGAGGACGGCCGACGGCTGGCGAAGAGCGTTCGCTTGACGGCGGCGGAAGGCGACTTCCCGCCCGGAACGACGCTGAACATCCGCGTCTCGCGTCAGCTCGAGACGTACGCGGGCGTTCCGATGACCGCCGACGCGGAAGCGACGGTCATCCTCGGCAGCTTCCCGCGTCCGTCGGAATCCGCGACGAACGTAAGAGCCGTACCCGCGGCCGGTTCCGTCCATCTGCTTTGGGACGAAGCGGCCGACGCCTCGGCTTCGGGAGAACTCTCGCTGGAATGGGGAGAGAAGGGCGCAGGGACGACGCAGCAAATTCGCGTGCCCCGCGGAGGGTACTACACGGTGGAAGGCTTACAGAACGGTAAGACGTACGCCTTCCGTCTCGCGACCGTCGGGAAGTCCGGCGTCGCGTCCGAGGGCGTCGCGGTCGAGGCCGTCCCGTACGAGGCGGAAGCGGCTCCGACGGACGTAACGCCGCCGGCGCCGGTCGCGAACGTCGCGGCCGCCCTGACGGACGGACGAATCGTCGTGAGCTGGACCGATCCGGACGATATGGACCTGTTCCGCGTGAAGCTCGCCGTACAGCGGCCGGGCGAAGCGGATTTCGGCGAGCCGGCGACGGTAGCCGTCGGCGCGATGCGCTATGTTATCGAACGGCCGGTCGACGGCGTCTACCGGTTCCGGTTGACCGCGGTCGACGTACGCGGGAACGAGTCCGCCGCGGCGACGGCGGAGGCGAGCGTCCGGACGGAAACGCCGCAAGACACGACGCCGCCGTCCGCGCCCGGGGCCGTCCGCGTCGCGACCGCGCCGAATCGGATGACCGTCGAATGGCAGGACCCTACCGACGCGGACCTCGCCTTCGTCGAGGTACAGGTGAAGAAGCCGAACGCAACTTCGTTCGGAGCGCCGATCGTCGTACGCAAAGGGGCGGGCATTCTCGCCTTCACGGGACTTCCGAAGGGAACGTATCAGGTTCGCGTAACGGCGGTCGACGGAAGCGGCAACCGCTCCGTCGCGGTCGCGAAGGAAGCGAAGCTCGCGGGCAGCCCGTGGGGCGACCTCGATCTCGGCAAGGGCTTCGAGCGCGAGGCAAGCGCGACGTTCTCCGAGGAGGCGAAGACGTATAAGCCGTTCGGCAATGCGCTAACGCTTGCCGCATCCGAAGGCACATTCGACGGACCGGCGGAAGTGAAGGTCGTTCGCAGCCTGTTCCTCGGGAAGGATACGCCGGTTCGGCTGCTCCCGCTCTCGCAGCGGTTCGAAATCGCGGGCTCTCGCCCGATGGCGAAGCCGATCGCCGCGACGTTCCAGTTCACGGACTTCGACCTGCCGTGGACGGTGTCCGACAAGCTCGCGCTGTATCGCTTGGACGACGAAGGGGTATGGCATTCGGTCGGAGGGATCTCGTCGGTCAAGGGCGTCTTAACGGCGCAAATCGCCGAGTGGGGAATCTATGCGGTCATGCGCGTGGAAACGCTGCAGGGTTCCTCGAATCGATAACCGCAATCGCATAGGTAGTCGAGTTAGCCCGTCCTCGTTCGAGGGCGGGCTTTCGCGCGATCGTGCAGGAGATTGAACGCCGGTCCGTCGAAGTATGTAAGCGAGAGATTCATGTTCCTAGGGAGGATGCGACATGTCGGAAGGGTCCGGAGACGACCGCGATTACAAGAAGCATTATTCGGAAGAGTCGTTCTGGGAGAAGCTCAAGAAGCACGCGATGAACGCGGGGAAGAAGGCCGTATACGCGGCGCTGCTCTCCTATTATGCGGTTCAGAACCCCTCGGTGCCGTTCAAGGCGAAAATGACGATCTACGGAGCGCTCGGATATTTAATCCTGCCCGTGGATCTCGTGCCGGATTTCCTGCCCGCGGTCGGATACGGCGACGACCTTGCCGCGCTCTTATACGCGGTCGGGACAATCGCGACGTATCTGAACAAGGAAGTGAAGGAGAACGCCCTCGGGAAGATGGCGGAATGGTTCGGCCCGGTTCCGCGCGAGGATCGGGACATCCTCGAGGTCGATGCGACGATCGTCGAAGTGGAGAAGGGGATCGACGAAGCCGCCGGCGGCGGCTCGAACCCGAAATGACCAGCGGCCCTTCCGGCTAGCATTCTCCTTCGAAAGACGATACGATATAACCGTACTTGTGTGACTGGCTGGAACGCATCATGACATGACTTATGCAAGAGACAGGAGCGATCAGGGATGGCCTACATGGTGCCGAATCCCGTGCCGGCGCGCGCGTCGGCAGGAGAACGAATGCTGTTCGAGACCTTGAGGACGAACCTTCCCGAGGATTACATCGTCTATTACGAGCCCGAGTTCGACGGTCGGCGGCCGAGCGCGGTCGTCATCGGTCCGGATTTAGGGCTCATCGTATTGGAAGTGGCGGACTATACAAGCAAGTCGCTATATCGGCTTGGGCGTGACGAGTGGTTGATCTGGAGCGCAAGCGGAGGGAAGGTTCCGGTCATGAATCCGCTGGAACAAGCCAGAGACCATGCGAGGGGGATCGCCGACCGTTTGAAGCGAGAGCGCCCCTTAACGGAAGAGACAGGCGCTCGACTTAAGTTCGCGATCGGCTACGGAACCGTATTCCCGCGAATGAGTCAGTCGGAGTTTCTCCGTTGCGGCGTCTCCGACGTCGTCGGTACTTCGTTCGCATTATGCCGGGACGAGCTCGATCCGGAGGACGAGGCATTCGCGCCGGATGCGCTGTACGATAAGATCCAAGGCATGTTCCCTTCGCGAAGGAAGCAGAGAACGATCCTTTCGCGCGAAGACATGCGAGCGATTCGGTCGCATCTGGTACCGGAAGCGCGGGTCGGCGCCTCATTGCGTCCGCCGTTCGAGCTGCAGGATCAATTGCTGCTCTCCGCGCATCCCATCGATCCGTTGGATCATGCCCAGGAGCAATTGGCCAGGGCGCTCGGCGACAGGCATCGGCTTATTCGCGGGGCGGCGGGCTGCGGCAAGACGCTCGTGTTGGCTAACCGGGCAAGGCTGCTTGCGAAGCAACACCCCGATTGGCGGATTCTTGTCTTATGCTTCGGCATTTCGTTGTCCCGAACCCTGGAGCAGACGATCGAACGGATGATGGAGGAGCCGGAAGACCTGTTCGACTTCCCGAACGACCCCAACGACAAGAGACCTTCCCGGGTCGAGGTGTATACCTTCCGCGAATGGCTGCGGAACGAGCTGCGGACGAAGGACGAGGACATCCCGATCCTGCTCCGGATGGCGGAACGAGGCGAGGCGATCCTGCCGTCGTACGATGCGATCCTGATCGACGAGGGGCAGGAATTCGAACCGGAGTGGCTGCGACTCGTCAGCACCTGTCTCAATCCGCAGACGCAATCGTTGCTGTTGGTGGAAGACAGCGCGCAGTCCATGTCCCGCAGGAAGAAGAGCCTCGCTCGGAATACCGGCTTGGATTTCCGCGGACGCTCGAAGATTCTGGCCATGAACTACCGGAATTCGATGCAAATCGTCCAGTTCGCTTGGGAATTCTTCCAAGCGCAATCTCCGCTTCGGAATCGAGTCAAGCAAGGTTTCATCGACGGCGCGGACATGATTCCTCCGCAAGCGGCGAAGCGGAGAGGCCCGGATCCGATCGTGAAGCGATTCTCAAGATTGAAGGAAGAGATGGAATTCGTATCCGAGTCGATCGTTTACTTACATGACGTCATGAAGATTCCTTATGCCGACGTCGCGATCTTGTATCGGGTGAAGAATAGTTACAACCAACCGTACATCGACGACATCCGAGACGGCTTGAAGAGCCGCTCGCTGCCATTCTCTTGGGTGTCGGAAGACGCCGAACCGAGACGCGACCGCGGCGACGGCGACGACGACGCGGTTCGAATTTCGACGATCGACGGCGCGAAGGAAACCGACTTCCGCGCGGTCTTCATCGTGAATCTCGAGAGTATGCCATTCTCGTTGGAGGAGGCGGAGGAGCGCGAAGTCTCCCTGCTCTATATCGGCATGACCCGCGCATTGGATTGGTTGTTCCTGACGTATAGCGGGGAGTCCAAATTCACGGCGTATTTGGAGGAAGCGGCGAAGCGCCGAAGCGAATCGACGTCGAATCATCATCGGTCGGGTTGAGCAGGAGAGAAGTCTAACCTGGGGAGGACGCATCCGGATGGAAGCAAAGAGCAAAACGTTAAGAACTTGCGTCAATGGACATCAGTTCTATAAGAGCAGCGATTGCCCTTCTTGCCCGATCTGCGAGAACGAACGGAAACCCGACGTCGGGTTTCTGTCTCTTCTGGCGGCGCCGGCAAGAAGGGCGTTGGAGCATCAAGGGATCACCGATTTTGAAGAACTGTCGAAATATCGGGAGAAAGAAATTTTAGCTTTCCACGGAATGGGGCCGAAGTCGATCCCGATCCTTCGCGCCGCTTTGAAGGAGCAGGGGTTATCGTTCAAGGATTAGCCAATATCGACCGGTCCCTAAGTGGCTCATCCTCGCTGATTCCATACCCAATCGTATGGGATCAGCGTTCACTTCCGCGTTCTTGTTTTCCTCGTCCCGTCACCATTCTCGTTCTCCTCTTCCATAACCTCCTTCTCCAGATGAAATTCGACATGGGTTTGGCCTGTAATGTTATCGAACGGCGTATATCTCAAATCGGGAAGCTCTCTTTTCCTCAATACTTTATAACCGATGATACCGAGTAAGAGAACGATGAGTACCATCAGCATTCCGAAAAAATACATGCTAAAAATCATTCCATCAGTCCTTTTCGGTTATTGAGGTTGTTACGCTCCTACCAGCGGGATAGTTCCAAAGCAAGTGGGAAGGATCCCCGGTATGTGCTAACGTATGGGTGAATATACATGGGGGGAACCTGATGAACCATGCTCGTAATTTCATGATTTTCTTATGGTTAGCCTTAGCTTCGGCATTCTTTAGAAACATAGGCTTATCGGATGGGTTTTTCGCGATTTTCGGATCATTATTTCTCCTTCTCGTCGGTTTCCTTCTTTTAGGGATGACGATCGTCTACTTCATGCTTCGGGATTGGCTTCGGGCGAAAACCTCGATCCCCCCGTCGCCGAACTTCCATAAGGTACGGAAAGCGTTGAGATTCGTACCGATCGTTCCGACCATCGCTTTTTTCCTTTTCGCCTACAATACGGAGTACGGGCAATATGTGAAGATGTATCGCGACATGGATCCTACTCCGCTTGAACGAATGATGGACGCTTTAGGTGGGACCTTAAGTCTTACCTTTGTGATCTACGCTGTTTTCGAGTTGTTTTTATTCGCTTTGCGTTGGAACGCGAACGGGGAGCGACATACGACCTCCGCATAGAAAATATCCAACATGGCGGAACGTGCGCGAAAAACAGGGGGGAACGGGTTGTTAACTTTTATCCTTTCGATCTTACGAATAGCGGGCATTGCAGCAACCCTATTTTTCGGGATCGTGACCATAAGCCTTCTGCTCGAGAAGGAGATCGGCGGAACGGTGGTATCGGCGATCATTACGGCGATTCCGATTATCGTCATCCGGTTGACCAGTAAGAAACTAAAGAAAATCCAAGCGGCCAAAGAGGAAGAAAGGCGATGGAGCACTCCGGAGCAATTCACCCTCGTCGTCATTCGCGAACGGGAGGACGAGATCGACGAACGGACGGAGGACATCGCGGATCGCTTGTTCGAGATGGACAACCTTGGGTCCATCCATGAATGCTCGATAGATGAGGTTAGGGAGGTTTCGCCGCGCTTCCATGTCGATCGATTCCCTACCTACTTGATTGTCAATGATTCGCCAGACGAGGACCTCGCGGAGATGCTCGGCCATGTTCGGGCGCAGGGTACGGAGGTCGGACCGCTGCTGCGTTTTTTAGAAGAGGAAATGTGGAAGCACGAACTAAAACTCCGAAGGGGAAGAGAAGTCGATCCTTCCGTCTGAATTTCCCGTGGACGAAAAGCTTCCGTCGCGGTAGGATGGGAGGATACGTTCATTTTCCGGGAGGATCTTCGCTTGACTCGCACCTTATTCCCTAGGTTGAAGGGAAACAGCAGAGGCTGTCTCGCTTTCGAACCTTTGTTTTTGCTGCCATACAGCATGTTCGCTACCTACTCCACCATCTATATGCACGAACTCGGGCTTAGCGAAACCCAGATCGGATGGGTCACGACGCTGACGCTGGCCGTTCAGGTGTTTTCGTCGTTCATCAGCGGATATTTGACCGATCGGATGGGTCGGAAGGCCGCGTTGCTGACGTTCGATCTCATTAGCTGGTCCGTCGGAACGCTGCTCTGGGCCGTGTCTCAGAACGTTTGGT
The DNA here is from genome assembly GCF_005765165.1 of Paenibacillus antri. Lineage (NCBI taxonomy): Bacteria > Bacillati > Bacillota > Bacilli > Caryophanales > Paenibacillaceae > Paenibacillus > Paenibacillus antri. The sequence continues at coordinate 141,932 of NZ_VCIW01000013.1, forward strand.
TTTTCGTTGCCGCCGCCTTCATCAACGGTTTTCAACGAGTACCTCATACTGCGTTCTACTGCTTGCTGGTCGAAGATACGGAACCGAAGGAACGAACCTATGTCTTCACAGTGCTTCAGGTGATCGGCGTCGTCGGCGGTCTGTTCGCGCCGCTCGGCGGACTGCTCGTTCATCATTACGGCACGGTAACGGGCGTCCGAATCATGTACGTCCTGGCATTCGCGTTAATGACCGCTCAGTTCCTGGGACGCCACTTTACGACGCATGAGACGGAGATGGGGCAACGCAAGAAGCGAGAGACGCGGGAGCTTGGTCTCAAGGCGAGCCTGCGCGATTACATGACGACAATGAGGGCTATCTTTGCCGACAGAAGCCTGCTGCTCATGTTTGGCGTCTACATCCTATTTAACTTTCAAATGACGGTGAAGGGGACGTATCTCGCGCTGTATCTGAAAGACGAGCTCGGGGTGGCGGACAACCTGATCTCCATCGTGCCTGCCGTCTCTTCGGTCGTCATGCTGCTCGTGCTATGGCTCGTAACGCCGAGAATTCCGGAGCGCTTGATGCATCGCATGTTGTCGTGGGGGTTCGTCTTGTCGGCCGTATCGAACGCCATGCTCGCCTTGACTCCGACGGGCTCCATGGGCTGGATCGCCGCCAGCACGGTGTTGGCCGCCGGCGCAACCATGATTACAGCCCCGTACTTGGAAGCCGCGGTCGCGAACGCTATCGACGACGAGCAGCGGGCGAAGATGTTCGCATTGTTGTCCGTGCTCGTTCTCCTCGTCGTCTCCCCTTCCGGGATTATCGGCGGCTGGGCGTACTCGCTCGACCCGCGGATGCCGATCTGGCTCGTTACGGGCGCCTTCGCGCTCAGCCTCCCCCTTCTCGTTGCGGTGGGGCGGCCGGGGAGCCGGACGTTAGGCGTAACGCCTCCCGTCTCTTCGGAATGATTACGCTCGCCACGCGTTGGCGAGCTTTTTTTTATATTTTAGAAAGTTTTTAGAATTGCTTTCGAGCGTTTTTAGACTCCTCCTTTAGACTGAAGTTGTAAGCGAGAGAGAAACCCATACAACCTAAAGGAGAGAGTTAGAATGATGAAGAAAAGCAAAGTATTGATGGTCGGCGCGGCAATCGGCGCAGTGAGCTTGTTCGCGGTGACGGCGCTGGCGTCGACGCCGAACACGGCGGGCTACGACGCGTTCAAAGCGGTGTTGAAAGCGAATCAGCAAGCGGAGGATACGTTCGCAAGCGCCGCGATCGACGGTCGCTTCACCATCGCGGCGGACGGCGAGACGATCCTGACGGCGGACGGAACGACGAAGATGCGGCACGCGGGCGACGCGCCGACGGCAAGCAGCGAATTCGACTTTACCCTCTTGGGCATCGAACGCGCCGGCAGCATGTACTACGGCCACGGCGAGAGCGCTTATTTCGTAGACCGTACGCATGATCTCCATTACCAGGTGATCAACCTCGATCATGGCCAAGTCAACGAGCACGAATGGCGACAGGAAGGGGAGCATCATGACCGGCCGATGACCAAAGCGGAAGAAGCGCTGCTCGATTACATGGTCGGCGACCTGAAGAACGAGTTCAGCGTGACGAACCATGCGGACGGGACGAAGACGATATCGGTCGACGTAAGCAAGGATGAAATTCCGGTGCCGCTGCAGCTGCTGATGGACGTAGCGGCGGCAGGGGATCGGAACGAACGCACGAATGCTCCTGAACCTACGGAAGAGTGGGAGAGAATCAAGCAATTTCCTTTCTTCCAGGGTCTCGAGGAAGGACTGAATTTGGAGGAGCATCTTCCGGAGTTGACGGATGACGTGGCGTTAGAGCGAGTGCAGTTGCAACTGACGGTCGATGCGAACGACAAATTGCTGAGCGTTCAAGGCGAGCTCGAGGTAAGCGGCAAAGACGAAGCCGGCGATCTCCATCGCGTTGAGATCGAAGGCGCAGGAGAAATCAGCGGCGTCAATGCAACGACGCCCGACGCGTACGACCCGTCCGGCAAGTCCGTCGAAATCGTCGACGCGGCATCGTTCGGCGACCGAAACTAACGCAACCCCTGGGAGGACCTTATGTTCGAAGTCAACGATCTAACGAAGGTCTATCCCGGTGGCCGCGGCATCCAAGGCCTCAACCTCGCCGTTCGCGCAGGCGAGGTTGTCGCTTTATTGGGGCCGAACGGAGCCGGGAAGACGACCGCGCTGTTAGCGATGGGGGGCTGCCTCCGGACGGACCGCGGCGAAGCGCTCTGGGAAGGGGTATCCGTTACCGAGCGGCCCTATCCGTCCAAGCTTCATATCGGTCTTATGATCGGCGAACCGGCGCCTTATCCTTACCTTACCGGCTACGACTATCTGAAACTCTACCACAAACTGTATCCGGGCATCGATGAGGTGCGCATCCAACATACTTTGGAGCTTGTAGGGATGACGGCGCACCGTCGCGTCAAGATCAAGCATTACTCCACCGGCATGAAGCAGCGGATCGATCTCGCGAGCGCGCTCTTGCATCGGCCGAAGCTGCTGCTTCTCGACGAACCGTTCTCGGGCATGGACATCGAGGGCCGCCGCGAGATGGCTGCGATGCTGCGCTGCCTTGTCACCGAGACAGGCATGAGCCTCGTCGTTTCTTCTCACTTGGTGCACGACATCGAAGACCTGATCACGCATGCTTGCATCGTGTACGACGGGCGACAGGTCGAAACCGCGAGCTTGCAGCGAATCAGGGAATCGTTCGAAAACGTGGAGGATTATTATTTGCACTGCGTCGCAAAGCATAGGGGCGGTGCCGCATGATCCGGCAGTGGACTTATCTGACGGGGGAAGAACTGCGCAAGCTGTTCCGAGGCAGCAAGCTTATCGTTTTGCTTCTGCTTTCCTTCTTCATCGGCGTTCTCTTCGTCCTGATCGGCGGCTACTTGGGACTGGATGGGAATGTATCGTTGATTGCGCTTAAAATGATGCTTGCAGTCCTGTTGCCGTTATTCATGGCTTCCTTGGGCAGCGAGCTCATGGTTACCGAATGGAAGGACGGCACGATCAAGAATGCGCTGAAGCTGCCGCTCAGCCGCGAAATGATTTATTTGGGCAAATTGTCGGCGGGATGGACGGCCGGCGCATTGATCGTTCTCAGTGTTTTCATACCAACGTTTTTGGGCGGCTTATTGCTTGGAGGGATGCCGTCGCCGTCCGCGATTGGGGCAACCGTCGCAACCTATGCGTCCGCGGTCGTGTTTTGCGGATTGCTTCTGATTCTGTCGAACAGCGTCTCGCTGTGGGCGGGGAGCAGCGGGGTCGGGCTTGTGGCGTGCGTCCTGATCTGGATGGGAATGAGCTTCGTCGGGTTGTTCGAGCCGGAATACAGCCGGTTCTTCGTGACCGGCTATGCGGATTGGCTGCAGCCGCTGCTTCGCGGCGGTGACGCCGGGACTTCTTTATCGATGTTGCTATTTATGACAGCCTACTATATCATTGGCACTATATTGGGTATGCTAGCCTTCCAAAGGAAAGAAATTTAACCTATGTCCATTCGTTTGAAGCTCTTATTAACGTATATCGTCGGGATCTTCTTGACGGCCCTGATCGTGGCGGCGACGGGCATCGGGGTCGTCACGGCAGCCGTTTCGTACTTCGCAAGCAGCCTCGTGAAGGAACAAAGCGCGGAAGAGGCGTTCCGCAGAGGCATCGATATCGTAGTCGACCTGCGCTATGCGGAGCGGTACGCGCCGGAACAGCTGGCGTCCCCCGCGTTCGCGGTTCCGATCGGCGATCGGCTGGAGCCGTTCGGGGGCTTCCTCGTAGTGCAGCAGGGGGAACGATGGGAAAGCTACGGCGCGTTGAAGGAAGGGGAAGCGTTCCTGTCGTTTCTGGAGCGGGAAGCGCAAGTTCCGACTCACCATTCGGACAGCCTATTCCTTACGAGCTCCTGGGACAACCGGGAACTGCTCTCCTTACGGTACGACTTTCCGGAAATCGAAGCCCCCTTGTCCTATTATCTCATCATCGATGTGACCGATACGGAAGCGAAGGGCGATCGGTTCCAACTGTTCCTGCTTCTCGGCATTTCGACGTTGCTTGGCATCATCTTGATTCCGCTGCTCTGGATCACGACAATGGATATCGTGAGGCCGCTGCGCAAGCTGGAGCAGGGCTCTCAACGGATCGCGGAAGGGGACCTGGATTTCAGCTTGCACTCGAAGCTTCGGAACGAAGTGGGCAGCGTCATTCGCTCTTACGAGAAGATGCGCAGCGAGCTGCAGCGATCCATTAGCGCCCAACTGGCTCTGGAAGAAAACCGCAAACAGCTGGTTTCCAATATATCGCATGATTTGAAGACGCCGCTCACCTCGATCAAGGGATACGTAGAAGGGATCAGGGTGGGCATTGCGAACGATCCGGAGAAACTGAACAAGTATATCGACGTGATCTATTCGAAGACGCTGGATATGGACCGGATGATCGACGATTTGTTCCTTCTATCGAAGCTGGATTTGCAGCAAGAGAGGTTTCACCTCGAAGCGGTGCCGCTGCAACAATTTTACGAACAAACCATGAACGAATTGCGAATGGAGTACGAAGGCGAAGGCATTGCGCTGACGAGCGAGTACGAGGCCGGGCCTGACGCTTCGGCGATGATGGATGCCCAGAAAATCAAACGGGTCATTCTGAACATCGTCAGCAACTCGGTGAAATTTATGGATAAACCGGATCCGCGCATCCATATTCATTTCGGGCGGCGGGATGGTCAATGGGTTGTCGGCGTAACGGATAACGGCCCCGGTCTGACGCCCGTCGAGCTTGAACATATCTTTGACCGTTTCTACCGCGCCGATGCGAACCGGAATCAGAACGTGGCCGGTTCGGGGTTGGGCCTTGCGATCGCGAAGCAGGTCATTACGTATCATGGCGGAACGATCCACGCGAAGAGCGAATCGGGACGTTATCTGACGATATTGTTTGCAATACCGATGAACAACGACCGTGACGGGAGAGCGTAGGATATGGGAAAACGGAAGGTGTTGATCGTCGAGGACGATCAAGCGATCGCCGATCTGGAGCGGGATTTCCTCGAGGTGCACGGATATGACGTGACCGTTCGGACAGACGGGAGGCAGGCGCTCGAGGAGGCGTTGGCGCAAGAGTATCATCTAGTTATTCTCGACGTCATGCTGCCGGAAATGGACGGCTTCGAAATCTTGCGCAAGATTCGGGAGACGAAGTATATACCGGTGCTGATGGTGTCCGCCCGGAAAGAGGACATCGACAAGATTCGCGGGCTGGGTCTGGGGGCGGACGATTATGTGACGAAGCCGTTCAGCCCGTCGGAGCTTGTCGCAAGGGTGAAGGCGCACTTGGAACGATACGACCGGCTTACCGGAGTCGCGGCAGGCGCCGGCTATTCGGTTGTCCGAAAGACGCGGGAGCTGAATATTCGCGGACTCGCGATTCAGGTCGAGGCCCGGCGGGTGGCGCTGCGCGGCGAAGAGGTCGGATTGACCGCCAAGGAGTTCGACTTGCTGCTCTTCCTCGCGGAAAACCCGGATCGCGTATATTCCAAGGAAGCGCTGCTGGACAAAGTATGGGGCATCGAGCACTACGGCGATTCCGCTACGGTTACCGTACACATCGGGAAGATTCGCGATAAAATCCAGAAGGATCCGACCTCGCATCAGTTTATCGAGACGGTGTGGGGAGCAGGTTATCGGTTTAAAGTGTAACCTTGCAGGTCATGACAGGAACATAGACGGAACAAACCCGCGGATCAAGCGGGTTTTTGTTTTTTCTAACAACAAAAATAACGTACATATCATTAATTATTTATTGTAAAACGATATATTCCATGTTAATATCGTAAGGCCGGAACAGTTCCGACGAATTCGCTGTAAGGAGACAGAACGAATTGGAAATGTATCGAATCCACGAACAGAGGAAGCCGGAAGGGGAGATGTTTATGGAAAGACGCTTATTGCATGCGCTACAGCAGCTTGTGCGCTTCGGCTGGCAGCAAGCGCTGTCTTGCGTGTTTCCCGTTGTCATCTTCGCTTCGCTGGCTCTGACGAAGCTGATCCCTCTTCCCTGGCTTCCCCGCTACGACTGGCTGCTGCTCATTTGTCTTGCCATGCAGGTATGGATGCTTCGCTCCGGACTTGAAACCCGGGACGAGCTGAAAGTGATCACCGTCTTCCACCTCATCGGCTTGGCTCTGGAACTGTTCAAAGTGCACATGGGATCTTGGTCGTACCCGGAAGAAGGCTGGACGAAGGTAGGCGGAGTCCCTTTGTACAGCGGATTTATGTATGCCAGCGTAGCCAGTTACCTGTGCCAGGCGTGGCGTCGCATGAATGTCGACCTTGTTCGTTGGCCTTCGCTCTGGCTGGTTACCCCGCTTGCGGCTTCCATCTACCTGAATTTCTTCACCCACCATTATTGGATCGACATTCGTTGGTGGTTGTCGGCTTTGGTGCTGATCTTGTTTTGGAGAACCTGGGTTACCTTCGAGGTCGGCCGTCATCGCTACCGCATGCCGCTGTCCCTCTCCTTCGTGCTGATCGGTTTCTTTATTTGGATTGCGGAGAACGTCGCAACCTTCTTCGGCGCATGGGAATACCCGAATCAATCCGACGTCTGGCGCCTCGTCCATGTCGGGAAGGTCAGTTCCTGGCTGCTGCTTGTCATCGTCAGCTTTCTGATCGTCGCCGCGTTGAAGCAAGTCAAAGAGCGGCGGCCTGGGGCGGAGAAGGATCGTTGGAACTCGATTCGAAGCTGAAGAAGATGCGAGGCCGTCCTGATCGGTTCGATTCCGAGCAAGGACGGCCTTTTTGCTAGCTGCGCTATTCGGAAAACAGGCGTTCCCGATGCTATACTGATAAGAGCAGATGCGAAAGAGAGGTTAGGGATCGTGACGAAAAAACAAGGAATCGTCCCGTTGTTCCTCGAGATGGACGCGGGCGGCAGACCATTCCCGGTTCATGCAACGGCGATCTGGGACGGGGAGGAAGCGACGATCGTCGACACCGGTATTCCAGGACAGCTTGAGCTCTTACGAGCCGCGTTGGAGAAGGAAGGCATACCGTTCGACAACGTTGTCCGAATCCTGATCACGCATCAGGACCGCGACCATATCGGCAGCTTGCCGGAGCTCGTTGCCACAGGGGGCGGGCGCATCGAGGTGTTGTGCCACGAGGTCGGAAAGCCGTACCTCCAGGGGGAGACGCCGCTCGTGAAGAGCGGAACGCTCGCGACGCCCGTCGCGGTAACCCGCACGTTCCGAGACGGGGATATTCTGCCGATCGCGGGCGGCTTGCGTGTCGTATACACCCCGGGACATACGCCGGATCATACGAGCTTCTACCACATGCCGAGCCGTACGTTGATTTCCGGCGACGCGCTGACGGCCAAGGATGGCGTCCTTATGCCGTTTAATCCCGACTTTACACCGGCCCGGGAGGAAGCCTTGCGTTCGATCGAGAAGCTGCTGGATTTTAAGATCGATACGGTGATCGCTTACCATGGCGGGGTATGCAGCGGGAGCATTCGGGAACGGCTTCTTGAAATCGTGAGAACGGCGTCAAGCGCATAGGTAGACGAGGTGTTATTGTCCTTGGGGATGGAGATAACCCCGACTGGCATTTGAATGATGATCAGAGGAGGTCCTAGGTTGCCATATCCCTTTGACTGTATAAGCGATTTTATGTTTTTCGAAACGAACATAGAGAAGTCGGACGTCATCGTAATCCCGGGAGCAAGCCATCCGCAATTAGCCGAGAAGGCTGCGGGGTTGTACCACGCGGGGATCGCACCGTATATTTTGCCGTCGGGCGGCGCCACTCCACATGTAAAAACCACGGAATGGGAGTTCTTGCGAGATGTAGGATTGTCCCTAGGAGTTCCTCCGGATGCAATACTGAAAGAGGATCAAGCGACGAACACCTTCGAAAATGCGCGTTTCTCATTGAACGCGTTGCATCAACATGGAATACAGCCGAAAAAAGTTGTGTTGGTCTGTAAAAATTATCACGCGCGAAGGGCGCTCCTGACTTATCAATTCGTGTTTCCAAGAGAGACCGGTTTTTATGTTAGTCCTGTAATCGATAAAACAGGGACTACGAGAGACAACTGGTATCTTAGCGAAACAAGAATTAACTACGTAATGAACGAGCTGGAAAAGGTGGGGAAATACTTTAGACCCGCTATATACCGAGTTGGATCGGGCAGCTAATGCCGATATTGGGGTTTAGGGGGATGATAATGAACGTACGACATGTAAGGGTAGCCTTATTATTTATTTTCGCTCTAATTCTAGGCTCTTGTTCTAACGACAACGACGAATCTATCGAAACTGCAATGAAATTAAAGGCATCCTTAACCTTCGATGACTTTGAACAGTTTCAATCTTTATATTTTGAACCTCGAAGAAAACACGCGACCCAAGAGTTGTTTGATCATTTAAAGACTGTGAATTCGGCAGGAGCAAACTTTAAAGCGTACACCGTGATTACCATGGACAACGGCGAAATGCTGCTCGTAAATTTGACCCCAGGCAATCCGTTCGAAATACAGGATGTTATGATCGTACCCGATGAGTTCAAGTCTTTATTTCACGATATTGCACCGTAGTCTCGGCAAGTCGGCGGCAGTCTCGGACCTTCCTTCCCGGTCCGAGGCTGCCGCTTTTTTTACTGCGACGCCTTTGCAAATTATCAAATATCGTTGATCTCGCAGATATTTTGAAAACGCTTTACCCGCTACAATAAATTTTATCACAGACAGAAGCGAGGGAACCCATGGCACAGCTTTCGGTGGAACGAGAGAGCGAACTGAAGCGTCGAGCGGCCAGAGGCGGTGTGCTCCGGAGATTCGCGAAACAGCTGGATATCCAGATGATGGTGCTGCCAGGCATTCTGCTGGTTCTTGTATTTAGCTACATTCCGATGTACGGCGTGTTGATGGCGTTTCAGGATTACAGCATCTTTAACGGCTTCTTGGCGAGTCCTTGGGTCGGGTTGAAGCACTTCCGAATGTTCTTCGAATCGCCGGAGTTTTACGAGGTGATGCGGAACACGATCGTGATCAGTTTGCTTAAATTTTTCGTCGGTTTCCCGGCGCCGATCCTGCTGGCTCTTATGCTGAACGAGGTCCGCAACATGGCGTTCAAGCGGATCGTGCAGACGGTCAGCTACTTGCCGCACTTCCTGTCCTGGGTCATCGTGGCGGGTCTCGTCATGTCGCTTCTGTCCGTAGACAACGGAAGCGTGAACATCTTGATGCAGAAGCTTAATTTCATCGAGGAGCCGATTAACTTCCTCTCCATTCCGAATTACTTCTGGACGATCTTGGTGACGACAGGCTTGTGGAAGGAAATCGGGTTCGCGTCTATCGTATATCTGGCGGCGATCGCCGGAGTCGATCCAAGCCTCTACGAAGCGGCGGATATGGACGGAGCGAGCAAGTTCAAACAAATTTTCCTGATTACGCTGCCTTCGATCACCCCCGTCGTCATTATTTTCATGATCTTGGCGATCGGCAACCTGCTGAGTGCAGGATTCGACGATATCTTGCTCCTCGGCGTAAACCCGGTGCTTCGCGACGTCGCCGACGTCATCGATACTTACGTCTATCGGGTGGGGATCCAGAGTTCCAGGTTCTCCTACGCAACGGCCGTCGGATTGTTCAAAGCCGTCATCAGCGTCGGTTTGCTCACGATGGCGAACTATGTTGCGCGTAGATCCGGGCACAGCCTCTGGTAAATCAGAAGGCAAGCGAAAGAAGGAGGCGGACATCATGATACGCTTAGGTTTCGGAGATCGGCTCATGGTTATCACCATTTATATTTTGTTATCCATCCTCGCCTTCACGACGTTTTATCCGTTCTGGAACGCGGCGGTCATCTCGTTGAACGTCGGCTCCGACACGGCGATGGGCGGCGTGACGTTCTGGCCGAGAGCATTCACTCTAGAAAACTACGCCATCGTGTTTAACGATGCGCGGCTGTTGAACGGCTTCTGGATTTCGATCCTTCGAACGGTCGTCGGCACGGTCGGTTCCATTATCGTGACCGCCATTTTCGCTTACGGGCTCTCCCGCAACGACCTGATGGGCAGGAAGTTTTATATGATCTTATGCATCGTTACGATGTACTTCAGCGGCGGTCTCATCCCGTCCTTCCTGCTTATCCGGGAGCTCGGCATGATGAACTCGTTCTGGGTGTTCATTATCCCTTCGCTCGTCAGCGTGTGGAATATGATTATTTTCCGTACATTCTTTAAAGAGCTTCCGGCGGGGCTGGAGGAGTCGGCGAAAATCGACGGCTGCGGCAACTGGGGGACGCTGTTCCGCATCGTACTGCCGTTATCGGGACCGGTCATCGCGACCCTTGGACTGTTCACGGCGGTTTATCATTGGAACGACTGGTTCCTGCCGAGCATCTACATTTCTAACGAACACTTACTTCCGATTCAAACGATGCTGAAGCAAATCTTGAACTCCAACATCGTCTCGGAACAAGTGTCGCAGCTCGATTCGGCGGCTCAAGGACAGCTTGCGAAGATGCAAACCGTCACGAGCAAGTCGCTTTCGATGGCGACGATGATGGTCGCGACGCTTCCGATCATTATGGTGTACCCGTTCGTGCAGAAGTACTTCGTGAAGGGTGTTCTTGTCGGTTCGTTGAAGGGTTGATCGGTCCCGGGGAGAAGGCGAAAGCTTTTACCATAGATATCATTTATACTTACATTTGAGAGGGGTTTGACGTAATGACATCTACGAAGAAGTCGCTCTTGACGATGTTTACGGCCGTATTCGCGGCGGTCGCCGTGCTATCCGCATGCGGCAGCGGCAGCGAGGAAAGCGCGACGGAGGGTCAATCGGAAGGAAATACGGAAACGAAGACGGAAACGAAGACGGAAAACGGGGCGAGCTCGGATGCCGCGGCCGGCGGCGTCTTCCAGCTCGGCAGCGAGCCGTTGGAATTCACGTTCTACGGACATTATGACTGGTACACGATGCCGGAATGGGGCGGGGACGATTCCACGGCATGGATTAAAGAGAACAAGAAGGTCAATGTCGTTCCGGTTCACTCCGGCGGCAACGCGAAACAGAAGTTCAACACGATGATCGCCTCCAACGACCTGCCGGACGTCATGTGGATGGATCGCGGCGCGGACGTCGAGAAGCTTCGCGCGGCGGGCATGCTCGTACCGTACGACGACTACCTCGATAAATACCCGAACTTGAAGGAATGGCTCGGCGAGGCGGGGTTGAACATGCTGCGTTCCCCGGACGGTAAAATCTATCAGTTTCCGAACTGGTACACGAACCAGCCGAACGGCAACGCCGGTTACGTCGTCAACAAGAAGATTTACGAAGAGCTCGGTTCGCCGAAGCTGGAGACGACGGACGATCTGTACAACTACCTGCTTCAAGTGAAAGAGAAGTTCCCTGACGTCGTCCCGTTCGAGCCGCATCTGGCGAAGGACGGCCAAGGCCTTGACGTACTGGTTTCGGCCTTCGGCGAAAATTTCGTCACCGCCCAGATCGGCCAGCGCGCGGCGGTCAACGGCGGCGAGCTCGGTTCGATCTTCACGAATGAAGTGTTCCGCGAAGGCACGCAATACGCAAGCAAGCTGTTTCGCGAGAAGCTGATGACGCAGGACGCGCTTACGCAGACAGTAGACCAAATTACGGAGAAAATCGTAACCGGCCGCGTCGCGGTGTTCGCCTCGGCTTCCCCGACGGAGCTCGGTATGAAAGGCCACATCGAATTGACGAAGAACGACCCGAACGCGGGCTACTTCATGATCTGGCCGGTGGCGAAGCCGGGTCTCGACCAGAAGAAGATCTTCTCGGGTACGTATACGCAGCTCGGCTGGAACGTCAGCGTCATTACGAAAGCGGCGGAGGATCCGGAGAAAATCTTCGCGTTCCTCGACTGGTATACCGGTCCGGAAGGACAGCGCGTTCTGATGTGGGGGCCGGAAGGCAAGTATTGGAACGGCGTGGAAGGAGACGGCACGCCGAAGTTCACGGAAGCTTATGTCAGCGACACGGCCGGCCTCATCGACCTGCAGAGCAAGACGGTCAATCTCATGTGGAACGGGAACACGGTGTACGTCGACCAATCCAAGGCGAAGTACGAGAGCACGTTGCCGCCAGAGCAGCGGAACTGGGCGACGAACTATCAGTATGAAATTACATGGAAGACGCAAGCGAACGCGACGGAATTCATCAACCTGAGCCCGGCTCCGGATTCCGAGGAAGGCATCATCCAACAGCGCGTTAACGACATCTTCACCGAAGCCCGCGCCAAGGCGCTGTACGCGAAGAGCGATGCGGAAGTGCTCGCCATCCTCGATCAAGCGGATAAGGATGCGCAGGACGCAGGCCATGCCAAGCTGCTTGCTTACCAAACGCAAAAGTGGCAAGAAAACGTTGCAAGGATGAAAGGAAATTAAAGTATATTTCCCCATCTCGAAAGCAAGGGTATACTTTACGGTATACCCTTGCTTTCGTATCCCTACCTACCCTGGAGTTGAAGAGTCGAATGTATAAAGTGCTTCTCGCCGACGATGAAATACTCGATTTAGAAGGGATGAAAACCTTTATTCCTTGGGAGGAACTCGGACTCGAAGTCGTCGGTGCGGTCAACAGCGGGTTTGCCGCATGGGAAATTATCGATCGACAAAAAATCGACATTCTCGTCACCGACGTCCGCATGCCGAACATGACGGGACTCGAGCTCGCGAGGAAGGCGATCGACAGGTGGGACCGTCTTCGCGTCATCTTCGTCAGCGGATATCAGGACTTTAATTATTTAAAGCAAGCGTTGACCTTGAACGCTTATAATTATGTGTTGAAGCCGATGGACGATCAAGAGCTGATCGAGTCGCTTCGGAAGGTGTGCAACGATCTCGATATCGAGAAGGCAAGGCTCGAAACCGAGCGGGCCTATAAGCAAATGGCGCCGATCGTCAAAAACGAATATTTGATTCAGATACTCGAGGGAGAATCGGACCGAGAGACGCAGGACGCGCTCGGCCGCGAGTATTCCATGGACGGACTTCGCTGGCCCGTTCGGGTAGCCGTCTTCGAGATCGACGATATGACCTGGAAGCCGGAGCAGACGGACCGTTTCCTCTACAGCGTCTTAACGTTATGCCAAGAGAGAGGATTCGGTTGGGTATGCAAGCTGTCGCGGCAACGAGTCGCGGTATTGATCGAGGAAGGGGGCGAGTTGACGATATTGGACGAATGGGTCGCTCGGATGAAGGGGATGCTGCCCTTCTCCGTCACGATCGGCGTAGGCGGCGAAGTGTCCGCCATGCCCGAACTGCAGCGGACCTATCGGGAAGCGTTGCAAGCGCTGGATTTTAAGATGTTCAAAGGCAAGGGAAGATGGATCGATTACGAGGATACTAGAGGAACCGAGCGCGAGGAAGTCAGAAACCTGGACATTCAATTGGATTCCCTGTTCTCTTCCATGGCGAACTACGAGCTTGTGAACATCCATGACGAATTGGAGCAATTGTTCCGGTTCGCGCACGGGTTAAAGTCGAAATTTTCGATCCAAAACTTCGCCATGTTCTTGATTATGAAACTAAACGATTATTTGCGCTCGCAAAATGAAGATATGTTTCAGTTGTTGGAGCTCGACTTGGCTAAACTCGACATTCTGCTGCAATTCGAGACGATCGACGACATCCACTCTTGGCTGCGCCGGCGGGTGTTCGAAATTTCGGAGAAGCTTCATACGAAATCGAGGGGCAAGCATTGGAAGCTCGTTCAAGAAATTATCGAATACGTGGGCGCGCGGCTGCACGAGAACGTCACGTTGCGCGATGTAGCCGACTACTTCTCGTTCTCGCCGAACTACCTCGGTCATCTGTTTAAGGAAGAGACGGGGAAAAACTTCAGCGACACGATTATCGCACTGCGGATGGAGAGAGCCGCCGTATTGCTGAAGGATACGAATCTCAAGATTTACGAGGTCGCCGACAAGGTAGGGTATCGGTACTTACCTTATTTTAGCCGCCAATTCAAAGAAACGTACGGGATGAAGCCGATGGAATATCGCCGCAAATCGTAAGGGGAGCCGTTGGACGATGCAGACGGAACAGAAGAAACGGTACTTGCCGTTCGGGTATAAATTGATGCTATCCTATTGCATATTGATTATCATCCCCGTCCTGCTCGTCGGTTACGTCGCGAATTCCGTATTCGTCAACTCGACCCGGCAGCAGACGCGAACGAATATCCAAGGCACTCTGCAGCAGATGGCGGATAATATCAGTTACAAGATGGAAGATACGGAACGGCTCACCGACATGCTCTATTACGACGAAGCGTTGGCCGGTCACCTCCGTCATTACGAGGAAGGGTGGGTAAGTTATTCGGCCACGACCAACTATTTGCTGCCGAAGTTCAACTCCACGATCGAAGCGACGAACCGGAGCATCTGGATGTCGGTGTTTCTTCATAACGAGTCGCTTCCTGAAATATACAATACTTACGACGGCAACGATCCGCTTACGGAGAAGAGCCGGCTGCTCGACATTTTCCATATAAGGCGAATTACCGATCGCGATTGGTATCGGTCGTTTCCGTCCGAGGTCCATGGCGTCACGATGGAGTGGCGCCAAATCGAAGACGACGAGACGTTCCGTCGGATCTCGTTGCTCCGTCGCCTCGTCGACGTCGACGACTCCGCGTCGATGCGGGAGATCGGGTTTATCCGCATCAGCGTCAGGCTCTCCGATTTGTTCGAGAGCTTGGACTACCGCAAAATCGGCGAAGGCACCGCGATTACGATTACCGCTGCGGACGGCAGCATCCTGATGTCCTCCGGAACGACGGAAGAGGAGCTCGACGATGCGCGGAAGAACGACGCAAGCGGCCCGATCGTCATCGAACAACGATTGCCGTCCCAAGATTGGAATATCGTAGCGCTTGTGCCTACGGGCATCACGGAGCGCGATACGAGCAAGGTTCGCTGGCTCACCTTGCTGATTTGTTTCGTCAGCTTTCTCGTTTTCTCGGTGCTGGCGATGTTTCTCTCTCGATATTTCGCAAGAAGGGTCGGCAAGATCGTCTCCGTGCTTGATTCGTTCCAGGAGGGCGACTTCCATAAGAGGATCTTCTTCAAGGGGAACGATGAGTTCACCCATATTTCCGGCGCGTTGAACGATATGGGCCAAAATATCGGCGATTTGATCAAGGAGGTTTATTTAACCAACATTCAGAAGAAGGAAGCCGAACTTGAGTCGCTGCAAGCGCAGATCAATCCGCATTTTCTCTATAACACGCTTTCGTCGATCAGCCGGCTGGCGAAGTTCGGCGAGACGGATAAGCTACAGCGCATGGTGAGGGACTTGGCGAAATTTTACCGGCTGTCGCTTAACGAGGGGAGGACGGTCATCCCGATTCTGAGCGAACTCGACCAGGCGAAGGCGTACGTCGATATCCAGAAGACGAAGTACGGGGATCGGATGAATGTGTTTTGGGATATCGATCCGGCCGTTGTTCGATACAATACGATCAAGTTGGTGCTGCAGCCGTTCATCGAAAACGTACTCGAACACGCCTGGGTCGGCGATCGCATTCACATCCGGATCGCGGGAACGCTGGAAGGCGACCGGATTGCGCTTAAGATTATTGACGACGGCGTAGGAATACGCCCGGATCGGATCCGGCAAATCTTCGATCCGTCAGAAGGGTTGAATCTCGGGTACGGCATCCGGAACGTGGATCAGCGAATCAAGCTGCATTACGGGAACGAATACGGCGTGACGATGTGCAGCCGATCGGGGATCGGCACCACGGTGCAAATCATGATTCCAGCGTTGCGGTAAGCTTGTTCACGGAGCGATCTGAATCCATAGCTCTTCGCCGAGCCAAGTAGAAACCTGGTACCAACCGGTACCCTTCCATTCCTTAAGCGCATATAACGTTTGTTTTCCGATTTCCAATCGAGGTTTAAGCCTTTCGTTCGGTTCGGAGAAAAGCTTCGCCCGGTGCGGGAGCTCGACGAGCTTAAATACCTCTTGGATCGGGTTCAAGGTCCGGACCCAATGCTCTTTGCCATCGTCGTCATAGAAAGAATACCACTCGCCCTGTTGCCGGAAGGTCGTGATTACGGTACCCGCAGGTAAACTGGCGACGATCGACTGCGGATCCTCGGGGCTTTCATAGACATCGGACGGTTCGGTCAGTTCAATATCGGTTCCGAAGGAGTCGTCTTTCGTCGGCAAAGCGCGTACGATGTCGTCCGATTGTCGGAAGCGCTGCAGCTGTCGTTGCTTTTCTTCCTCCACATTGAACGCTGCTTCCATAGGAGCTTCTCTGGTTTCGATAGAAAGCAACGAACCGTCCGCGGCATCGTACAACACATTCCGATATACGAAGGTACCTTCTTCCGCGAAGCTGCTCCGTATGGCTACAGGGTGGTCGGCGTTCGTAAACAAATCGAAGCCGAACACCGGGGTATCCATACGTAGGCCCAGCAAAGGCAATACCGTCGGCAACATATCCAAGTGACCGCCCGCCATCGTATGTTCTCCGGCCGTTGCGCCGCTCCCATGAATAATGAAGGGAACTTGCAGGGCGTCGACCTTATCGTAGGCTCTCCCCAGAAAATCCTCGAGCGCCGCTTCCTCTTGTTCCTTCACGAATTTCATCTGAAGTCCCGAATGGTCGCCGTAAAGCACAAGAATCGTATTATCCCATAGGTCGTTAGCTTTCAATGCTTCGATAAACTCGCCGATCGCGGCGTCTACGTAATGGACCGCGTGCAAATAATTCCCCACCAGGTTTCCTTCGTACACCTCCGGAAGTTTCATCGACTTCATGTTCTTGGGCAGGGAATAAGGGTAATGGCTGGACATCGTGACGAATTGGGCATAAAAGGGTTGGTCTAAGGTTTCCAGTACGTCCATGCCTTTCTCGAACAGCACCCGATCGCTCGAACCGGAAGCCACGAGATCCTCAAGTCCGAAGTACGCCTTATCGTAATAAGAGTCGAAGCCTAAGGCGGAGTAGAAGTTCTTGCGATTCCAGAACATGACGTTATTCACATGCAGCGTGGTCGAATGGTAGCCTTGCGCTCCCAGTAAGCGAGGCAGGCTGGGAAATCGCTTGTCCGCGGCATCCACCGCGACGCTTTGAGGAAATTTGAATGGGTGCAAGGAGGTATTCATCATGAATTCCGCATCCGACGTAGAGCCTCCGCCATTTTGTAAATAGAAGTTAGAAAAGTATGCGGAATCCCTGATCAGTTCATTGAGGTTGGGGGTGATTTCGGTTCCGCGAACGGAACGATTCAGTACGAAGGTCTGGAATGCTTCCAGTTGGATCGCGATGATGTTGGGGCGATTCGCATGGCTTTCAACGGCGTCAACTTCCTCTGCATTGTTAACGCTTTCAATAACGGCGACGGGCTCGACTTGCTGCTCTTCAACATACACATGTTCCGAACAACCGGAGACGATAATCACTACCAGCATCAAAAGGAAAAGACCTGTTTTCATAATCTTATCTCCCGTGTTGAACGACGTGAATGAGCAATGAGGTTTACAAGTATTTTACAACGGATCGGGCGGTTTGGGTAAGAAGGAAATGAAGTCGTTCGGGAAGAAAAGTTTTCCACGAATCCCGGACATCCTGTGGTACCCTTAGGGAAACGAGAAGAAAAGGGGAGCACGAATGGATCCGAAGTGGCTTGAATGGGCAAAACAGCTCCAATCGATCGCGCAGGCTGGACTAACCTACTCGAAAGACGTATACGACTTAGAGAGATTCGAACAATTACGCGACATCAGTATGGAAATCATGTCCGCGCATACGAATACGGAAATGAGGGTTCTTAAAGACTTATTTGCCAATGAAACCGGCTATGCGACGCCTAAAGTCGATATTCGCGCTGTAGTCTTCCAAGACAATAAACTTCTGATGGTACGGGAAAAAATAGACGGCTGTTGGTCCTTGCCAGGCGGTTGGGCGGACATAGGCTTCACTCCAACCGAGGTAGCTGTTAAAGAGGTGAAGGAAGAATCCGGGTTCGATGTGAAGGCCATTGGGCTGTTAGCCGTTCACGACAAGAAGTGCCATCCGCACCCGCCTTCACCCTATCACGTTTATAAGATGTTCATCCGATGTGAAATCGTCGGCGGTCAAGCAAGAGAGGGGACGGAAACGAGCGCCGTAGCATTTTTCGGCGAACATGAACTGCCTCCGCTTTCCGTTGAACGGAATACGAGTTCGCAAATTCAAATGGCTTTTCGTTATTTAAGAAATCCGCAGGAACGCGCGATCTGCGATTAAGGCAAACTCGACCTCTTTCTTAACGTCCCGACGATGAGCAAGAGCAGTGGCAGGGCAACCATGAGAATCGGGAACACGAAACGGATCCAAACGAATTGGGCATAATCGCTGATCACCACAGTCACATTGGGGGGGAGGACGGACGCAAAAAACAAGAACGCCGCAAACCACCATATTACCGATTTCCATGATTTGATTCCAAGCCATTGTGCGGTTCCGTAAGAACAGATAAACATGTAGAGCGACAGCTTTACGAATACGGCAAATAGCCAGACGATGATCACCCAGATATCCATGTGCTCGATGAATTCCAATAACGAGATATACCGTACGGCGTAAAAATAAGGATAGAGGAGCTTTGCCGGGTGATAAGGACCGAATAACATGATCACCAGGACCGTGGCCAGCGTAACGACCACGATGGTAATTGCAATGACCCAAAGGATGTCTCTCCTGGCGCCTTTCCGATCCGTTAGAAAGGGCATTAGCATGAGAAGAAAATAAGCCTCCCCTAGAAAAGAAGCGAAAGTGAACGATCCCTGGATAATCTCGCGGACACCATAATCCGAAAGAATCGGCCGGATGAGTTCGGGCTGGATATTCCCCAAATTTAATACAAAGGTTCCTCCAACCACGATCAAGAGAAGCGGCCCCGCAATCTCGCCGAATCTCCCGATGACCTGGAGATCGCCTTTATAGTTGATATACACCATTAACAGCAGCAGAATCGTAACGATGGCATAGATAGGGGTTTGGCGGAACAAGGCGAGCTGGAGAAAATCCGCCGCGTCTCGCAAGATGACGGCCGCCACGGAGTACCATGCCAAAAAATAAAGCATGGAAACGGCCTTTCCGGCCCACTTTCCCAGAATTAAATTGCTGTATTGAATAATGGTTTGATCGGGGTATAAACGGCTGACCCGCCCCATAAGCAGGGCAATCGCAAGCCCTTGCCCGCCGCCGAGAAGGATGGAAATCCAAGCATCCTGTTTCGCCGCTCTAAGGGCTGGAGAAATCGTAAGCCAGATGGTCATGCAAACTTCCAATGAGATCATTACGCAGATGAACTGCCAACGAGTGAGTTTCATCGCAATACCTTTCCATATCCCGAGTATTAAAAGAAACTTCCTGCTTTGGGGGGCGGGCCGTTAACGCCGATCCGGTTCAGATTCGTATCTATCTTAACGCTGACATGCGCTTCCGCGAATTTATTTTCCCAATCCTTTCGGGTTCGTTTCCATTCTTCGGGATGTTCTTGATGAAGCCTCTCCCCGAAACCGAAAATGTCGGTTCTGTATTCGTCTTGAACTCTTCGAACGGTACGCATTACGACTCGCTCGTAATGGCGGTTCAACGCAGTTTCGACATAAGCCAGCTGTCGCGAATCGCTGAGGTCTAAGGTCGTATTGTTTTCTCTGACCGTTCCGACGCCGGATAAAGATATTTGAATCAAATGTTTTCCGTCTTCGATTTTTGTCGAGATTTTGGTTTTTAAATTGGTTTCGTCTACCGTGACATACCCTTTCCCTTCCGGTACGTACGCCGTTAGAAAGTGCACCTTAAGGCGGCCAATGATCCAAAGCGTCATCAAGGATTCTTCATTGGTAAGGAGACCGACCATCTCGGCTTTTTTGTTGAATACGGCAAGTTTATTGATATTTACCACGTCTTTTTTTGCGATGTCGCCTTGACTGATATCGATAGCGGACAATACCGGGCACATGCTCTGCGAAGAGAAATTGATTAGAAAGTCGCGTAAGGCGACATCGCCCATCTTGGCGAATTTGTCCTGTCGTAAAACCGCATCGGAAGAGAATGGATTAAAGGGGCTTTCGAATTTGAGTATTTCCTCCGGGGGCTTCCCGAGCACGACAAACATGCCCGTACGCAACGACAATTCCGGATTCCGGGTGTACATATCCAGAAATTCCGACATGCCGGCGCGGGCGAAGGAATCCGATAAAAATACGGATCTTCGGTGACCGATAAACAGCCGGCGGGGTAATTGATTTTGAATGGCTTGACAAGTAGATAATAACGTTTTACCTGCCGCAGAAACCACGATCGTGCTCTCGCCTTGACCGCCCTGTTTAGAGGCGCTGCCGATACTCTTGGGGATCGCGATTTGGGCGCTCACTTTGATTTTGTCGTCGCTCGTCTTATCGATCGCGGTTCCCATCCAGAACGCAAAATCATTGATTTCCGTGCGGTCCCAGCAACCGGTCATAAGGATACAGAGAAATAAAGCTGCTAACAGTTGCCGAAGTTGTTTCATATTCCTCGCCTTCCTCGGGGTGGACGAATCAAAGCCGCTTTGAGATGCTGCAACTGCAGCGGGGCGACAGGAGTGAAGTATGGCTTCTTAAAGGACTCAAGGTTACATAAATGAGTGAGAATGGCAATAGCTCCCGCGGCGACCCCGAAAAGGCCGAATGTCCCCGCCAGCGCCAACAAGGGAAAACGCAATAGGCGGAAGGGCAAGCTCATGCTATACCTAGGAATAGAAAACGAAGCGATGCCCGTACTTGCAACGATAATGACGATCGGCGCCGAAATAAATCCGGCTTGTACTGCGGCTTCTCCGATGACGATCGCTCCGACGATGCTGACCGCCGAACCGATCGCTTTGGGCAACCGCAGCCCGGCTTCGCGCAATCCTTCGAACATAATTTCCATCAAGAACGTCTCTACGACCGTCGGGAACGGAATTCCTTCTCTTGCGGCCGAGATGCTCATCATTAACGCTACCGGTATCATTTGCGGATGGAACGTCGTAAGCGCAACGTAAAAGGAGGGGAGGATCAGCGACATCAAGAATAGCAGCAGCCTGATGATCCGGACTCCACAGACATATAGGTATTTTTCATAATGATCCTCCGCGGCTTGAAACCCATTCCAAAACGTCATGGGTGCGATGAGCGCGTTCGGCGACCCGTTAACCAAAATGGCTACCTTGCCTTCCAACAAACTGGAGGCGACCGTGTCCGGTCTCTCCGTGTTCTGGAGTTGGGGGAAGGGGGACGTCTTATGGTCTTGAATGAATTCTTCTATGTAACTGGCATCAAGGATGGATTCCGTCTCTATACGGCGTAACCGGCCCCGAACCTCGTCGACGAGAGCGTCAGGAGCCGTCCCCTCCAGATAGGCAAGGACAATATCCGTATTGGAGAGGCTGCCGATCTTCATCGACTCCAACTTTAACCGCGGAGTACAAAGCTTTCTCCGAATCAAACTTGTGTTTGTGCGCAATGCCTCGGTGAAGCCTTCGCGAGGACCTCGAATGGAAGCTTCGATGACCGGTTCTTCGATACCCCTTTGCGGAAACTTACTAAAATCCGCAAGGAAACCCTTGGAAGCACCTTCCACCATCAATAATACCTGACCGCGCAATACGCCATCGACGTTCTTTTGGATCTCGTCGCTTGTCGTCAGGTTTGCCGCCGCAAGAACCCCCATGCCTTCCAAGTCGAGGCCTTGGCGGTTTCCGTCCGACTCCGATGTTTCCATGAGATCGACGATCGGTTTCAAAACGGTATTTTCCATTTCCCGCGTATCCACAAGTCCGTCAGCGTAAACCAGGAGCAATTGCATATGCTCCGGGGAAGGGAGCGATCGAAAAACGATATCCGAGCAATGAGCGAAAATTTTCCGAAGCAGAGATTCATTCGTTCTTATGTCGACGGTGAAGCGATCACTGCTGGTCATGGCGCGCTTGCCTCCGTAAAGGGATATGGGTAGTATTCCGAAGAGCTTCGCTGCATATCCATAAATCGGCAAGAGCGTCCTAACGTGAAAAAAAGAAGCCGATTTTACCCGGCTTCTTTTTTCGTTGCTTATGACGAATTGATCTGGACATCCTAAGGATTGAAAAATGCACGCGTATCCTCTCGAAGCTTGGCCGGTAATACGCGCTCTTAATAGTTTCCTTGTCAAACGAGCAATTTACGGTTGGAGGGTTTGGATAGAAATGCATTTGACAGGAGGGTCAAATCAAATTATATTATGGACATAACTAATCGTCGATAAATCTTGTCGGCAATTGTGGATGAAGGGGGATTCGCTTATGAATAAAATGCTGATTCTGAATGCTCACCCTATGGTGGATGCTGCGGATTCGTTCAGTTTGCGTGTGTTTCATCATTTCCTTCGAGTTTATAAGGAACTGAATCCGACGGAGAACATCGAACAAATCAATCTTTACGAAGCGGATATCCCATTGGTCGACCGTGCCTTCTTAGAAGCCAGGGAGAAACTGGCGAAGGGAGCGGCGCTTTCCAAGGCGGAACAACATATCGTCGATCGAACGTCGGCGCTCTTGAAACAGTTTAAAGAGGCGAAGAAATACGTAATCGTCATGCCGCTGCATAACTTTAATATTCCATCGAAGTTGAAGGATTATTTCGACAATGTCTTTATCCCTCGGGAGACTTACAAATTTACCGAAAACGGATCTGTAGGATTATTGAAGGATGGGAGAAGTCTTCTTGTCATCCAAGGGAGCGGATCCATCTATACAAATAACGATTGGTACACAGAGGTGGAGTTCTCTCATAAGTACCTCAAGGCCATGTTTACCTTCCTTGGCATTGAGGATTATCGAATCTTGCGAGTGCAAGGTACCGCAATACTGAACCCTGATAAAATCCTTGAAGAAGCTTTCCGCGAAGCCGAAGAAGCGGCAAAACGGATGGCCGTACAGGGCGCCCCCGTTTAATATAAAAGAAAGAATCGATGCTTGGTCTTGAAGGGATTGCAAGCTATTTCTTTATCGGAAAAAATACAAGACACAAAAGCATTTATTGCTTTCGTGTCTTTTTTTACGGAGGAGTCGTAACAATTGACGAGGCTAAGCGGCGGATCTGTCGCCGGTAACGCAGGATTCGGATTTCAGACGGCTACTCGAACCATTGGGTGATACGCTTTACTTTGGCGAAACCTAAATAAGTATACCGAATCGTCATTTCTTGAACAGCCCCTTGGTCGTACCGAACGACGAGGCCGTAATGGATCGGAGTTCGCTTCTCCGAGTTCGTCTTCCTTGCAACGATCGTCCGAATCTCTTCGGCGGATAATTGCGGTTGGATGGATGCGTCATGTAATCCCATAAGTGTAGTCGCAGGGTCGGTCTGTTCCCCCAGAAATTGCACAAGGCGATTGGAATCGTAAGTTATACCGAGCTGAATTCGATCCGGCACCGTCCCGCCATTTACCGTGACGCTTTGTATATCGATATCCGAGTTGCTCCCATTGACAATCTCAAGGGTATAAACTTTACCGTTGCCGTCCGGGTCCTCATATATGGTCAAACCGTTGTCGATCAACGGTTCGGAGCGCTGAAACCAAACCGCAGCCGCAATCGCGGCAATAAGAAAAGCCCCAACCAACGGAACAAGCCATGAATAGCTTTTTCTTCGTTTCAACGGTACCTCTCCTCCCCAAACCACCACCAATATACCATAATTTGCCTGTAGGTTTCATTTGAGTTTGATTTAACAAGTGGATTCGAACAAACATTCCCAATTATATGGTAATATCAACTAGCAATGATAATAAATTATATGACGGGAGGCGGTTGCGACCGATTTTTTAATCGTCATATTGCTTCTTGCGATAATCGGAGAAAAAACGGGACCGCATCTTGTCAGCCGCGTAGATGGCTAATCATTCGTCAGTCGTGCCGTTTCGCTTTTACTTGTTATGGAGTGTTGTTAATATATAAAAGAAGTATGACGATAGTCTATCGTGCCTCAATAAGAATTAGGCAGCTAAGGAGAACGTGACCGATGAACAGCACGATAATTCGCAATGAACGCGTCGCGCTTCGAAGGACGAGTGGCGAAGCGGATTTGAATTTTGTCGTTTCGGCGGAACGCGACGAAGCGAATCGTCCCTATATCACGCCATGGGAGTTGGAGCGGCACAGGGAGGCCGCGACGGACGATGACATGCTGCATCTGATCATCGAAGGCGCCGGCGGGGAACGCGCCGGATTCGCGATCCTGTTAGGCACGGCGTCTGTACGCGGGACAATCGAGCTGTTGCGCCTCGTCGTGACCGCCAAAGGGAAAGGGTACGGGAAAGCCGCGCTCCAAGCGGTTCAAGCGTATGCTTTTCGGGAGAGACATGCGCGCAGGCTCTGGCTGGACGTGAAAGAGCGGAACGCGCGGGCGAGGAATTTATATGAAACGATGGGCTTTCGCGTGGAAGGAAGGATGCGAGACGTATGCCGCGAGGAGGAAGGGTATGAGTCACTGCTCATCATGAGCATCTTGGAGCATGAGTACGACCCGGACGCGAACGCGCGAGAGCCGGCGCCCGAAGAGGCGCTCGAGTCGTTGCGCAAGCGGGGAATCGTTCCCGCGTCAAGCGTTCTATCGCCGCGTATGGCGGGCAAGACGGACGGGCGCGTGTACGCGATCGCATCTGACGGTCTTCCGCGCTTCATGTTGAAGTACGACGTGCCGGACTATATTCGGACCGCGGCGACGTTCCTGCGGGAACATGCCAGAAGCGGATGGATGCCGGAGGTGCGTTATATCGATCCGGAGTACCGGTATTTCGTCTACGACTACGTCCCGGGTCGTCCCGGCGCGGAGGCGATTTCGGTTCCGAAGGCGGAATGGATGGGGGCATTGATGCGGAACGTAGTGAATCGGTATCGCTTATCCTCCGCAACCCAAGGCTGGGGATGGCTCGACGAAATGAGAGCGCCGACATGGGCCGCCTTCTTGGAACGTCGGATCGGGGAGGCGCGCCGGCGGATCGGAGACATGCTTCCCATGGAGGACCACCTCGCCGCCCTTCGAATGGTCGATGCCAAGCACGGCGCCGATCCGGAGCCGTATTCGCTGCACGGCGATTGCGGCGCGCACAACTTCTTGTTCGGCGACGTTGGCTTGATCGGCGTCATCGATCCGTCCCCGATGATCGGCCCGCCGCTTTACGACGCGCTCTTCGCGTTCTGCTCGACGCCGGACGACTTGACCCCCGAAGCGCTGGAGGCGTCGCTGCGCGATCTGGACCCGAAGTTTCTGCCGGACGGCGATTCCGTATCGCTCGCGACCGGTATGCTGTTGGCGTTATACGCAAGGATCTCGACCTGCGCGAAGTACGGGATGGACCCGACCGAATATTTGCGCGCTTGGTCATGGTGGAAGCAACGAGCCGGATTACGGCCCTAGAGTTTTCATCCTATTACAGAAAATGTCGCCGAAGGAGCCCCCCGAATGCCCGGCATGAACATTCCGTTACGCCAATACGCCGCTCTGCTGCGCAATTATCTGAAGAACCAACGCGCTTCGATCGTCTGGCTGTCCGCGCTGCTCGTCGCGGGGCTCGCTATGCAGCTGATTAACCCGCAAATTATCCGTTACTTCATCGACTCCGCCCAAGGCGCGGAATCGAACCGAGCGCTTTGGATCGCGGCGGGACTGTTCATCGGCGTCTCCCTCGTGCAGCAGATCGTGAACGTCATCTCCGTTTATATCGGAGAGAACATCGGTTGGGTCGCGACCAACAAGCTTCGCGGCGACGTGGCGGAACACTGCCTGCGCCTCGATCTGTCCTTCCACAAGTCGCACACGACCGGCGCCATCATCGAGCGCGTGGACGGCGACATTAACGCGTTGGCGAACTTCTTTTCCAACTTCGTCATTACGCTGCTCAGCAACTTGCTGCTCGTCGTCGGCATTCTGGTTTTGCTCTTCGTCGAAGGTTGGGTTATCGGGCTCGGCATGACCGTCTTCGTCGTCTTCGCGATGTACGCGATTCAGGCGATCCGGAAGTACGCGATTCCCCACTGGGGGCGGCTTCGTCAAATCAGCGCCGAATTTTTCGGCTTTCTGGGCGAGCATCTGGAGGGGACGGAAGACACCCGCGCGAACGGCGCCACGTCCTTCGTCATGCACAAGTTCTATTCCTTCCTTCGAAAATGGCTCCCCATCCGCATCCGCGCTTTCATGGGGTGGGCCGCCATG
Organism: Paenibacillus antri; assembly: GCF_005765165.1. Taxonomy (NCBI): domain Bacteria; kingdom Bacillati; phylum Bacillota; class Bacilli; order Caryophanales; family Paenibacillaceae; genus Paenibacillus; species Paenibacillus antri. The sequence goes on from NZ_VCIW01000013.1 coordinate 168,231, forward strand.
TGGATCACGACGATCGTCGTCTTCACGATCGGCAACGCGATCGCGTTCGCGCTCAGCGCTTATTTGTGGAAGAAGGGCGCCGTGTCGATCGGTACGGTGTATATGATCTTCTACTACACCGAGCTGATGGCGAAGCCGATCGAGAGGATCCGCACGCAGATGGAGGATCTGCAGAAGGCGGACGCCAGCATCGTTCGCATTCGGGAGCTGCTGGACACGGAGCCGGCCGTTCGCGACGGCATCGGCACGCCGCTGCCGCAAGGACCGCTCGAGGTGCGCCTCGACCGCGTTCGCTTCTCGTACGAGGAGGGCGCCTCCACGCTGGAGAACATCGACTTCCGCTTGGAAGCGGGACAAGTGCTCGGCGTGCTGGGCCGTACCGGCAGCGGCAAGACGACGTTAGCGCGGCTCATGCTGCGATTCTACGACCCGCAGGACGGGGAAATCCGGCTGAGCGGCGTGCCGATTCGGGACGCGACGCTGCAGGATCTCCGCACGCGCGTCGCGATGGTGACGCAAAACATCGAGATTTTCCAAGGCACGGTCCGCGACAACCTGACCTTCTACGACGACGCCATCCCGGACGACCGGATCGTCGGGGTGCTGGAAGAGCTGGGGCTCCGGGATTGGTTCGCTTCCATGCCGGATGGTCTCGATTCGACGCTGGAATCGGGCGGCGGCGGCTTGTCCGCAGGGGAGGCGCAGCTGCTGGCGTTCGCCCGCGTGTTTCTGACGAATCCCGGGCTTGTCATCCTGGACGAAGCATCCTCGCGGCTGGACCCGGCAACCGAACAGAAGCTGGAGGCGGCCGTCGGCAAGCTGCTGGAACGCCGCACTTGTATCATCATCGCGCACCGGTTGGCAACCGTGCAGCGGGCGGATCGAATCTTGATCTTGGAGAACGGCTGCGTCGCCGAATACGGGGATCGCGCAGCGCTTGCCGCGGATCCCGGCTCCCGCTTCAGCCGCATGCTGAAGACCGGGCTCGAGGAGGTGCTCGCATGACGACGCTGCAATTTCTATGGCGGCTCGTCCGATACCGGCCGCTCTGGTACGCGGCGAACGCCGTCATGTGGTCGTTCATCTACTTGGCGCCGATCGCGCCGGGGGTGCTGACGAAGGCGTTCTTCGACGCCCTCACGGATTCCGCCTCGGCGACGTTCGGCGTCTGGACGATCATCGCGCTGCTCCTGGGCGCCGCCGCCGTCCGCGTCGGCTTCATCATTCTCGGCTTCATCACGGACGTCCAGTTCCGGATGCGCGTCGGCGGGCTGCTGCGGCGCAACATGCTGCATCACATCCTGCGCGAGCCGGGCGCCCGGGCGATTCCCGTCTCGCCCGGCGAAGCGATCAGCAACTTCCGGGACGACGTGGAGCAGGCGGAGGAGGCGATCAGCTGGTCCGTCGACTCGTTCGGCATGACGGTGTTCGCCGTCGCGTCCTTCGCCATCCTCATCCAGATCGACGTCCGACTGACGTTGCTCGTGTTCCTTCCGCTCGTGCTCGTCGTCGCGGCCGCGCAGCTGTCCACGTCGCTGCTGCAGAAGTATCGGGCCGCCAGCCGGGAAGCGACCGGGCAAGTGACCGAGGCGATCAGCGAGATGTTCGGCGCCGTGCAGGCGATTCAGGTCGCCGGAGCCGAGAGTCGGGTCATCCGCCGCTTCCGCGAGCTGAACGACCAACGGCGAAGCGCCATGCTGAAGGATAAGCTGTTGAACCAGGTGCTCGATTCCGTCTTCTCGAATACGGTCAATCTGGGTACCGGCCTCATTCTGCTCTTGGGCGCCCAGTCGATGCGCAGCGGCGAATTCACCGTCGGCGACTTCGCCTTGTTCGTCTACTATTTGACGTTCGTGACGCAATTCATCCAGAACTTCGGGAAGTTTCTCGCATACTTCAAGCAAGCGGAGGTGTCCAAGCAGCGGATGGCGGGCTTGCTGCAGAACGCGGCGCCGGATCGGCTCGTAGATCCGCATCCGCTGTACCTGCGCGGCGACCTGCCGGAGCCGTCGATTCCGGCCAAGACGCCGGAAGATCGGTTGGATGCGTTGGACGTGACCGACTTGACGTATCGGTATCCGGACACCGGCCGCGGCATCGCCGACGTTCGCCTCCGCTTGCCGCGGCATTCGTTCACGGTCGTCACGGGACGGATCGGCTCCGGCAAGACGACGCTCGTCCGCACGCTTCTCGGCCTGCTGCCGAAGGAAGCCGGGGACATCCGTTGGAACGGCCGTACCGTCGAAGACCCCGGCAGCTTCTTCGTCCCGCCGCGCAGCGCGTATACGCCGCAGGTGCCGCGCCTCTACAGCGATACGCTGAAGCGCAACATCCTGCTCGGCGCGGCGGACGACCCGGAGAAGCTCGACGCCGCGATTCGCGCCGCGGTGCTCGAAGCCGACGTCGCGAGGCTGCCCGCCGGCCTGGACACCGTCATCGGGCCGCGCGGCGTCAAGCTGTCGGGCGGTCAGGCGCAGCGAACCGCGGCCGCCCGCATGTTCGTCCGGGACGCGGAGCTGCTCGTCTTCGACGACTTGTCCAGCGCGCTGGACGTGGAGACGGAGAAGAAGCTGTGGGAGCGGCTGTTCCAGCAGCGCGCCGCGACGTGCCTCGTCGTGTCGCATCGCAAAGCCGCGCTGGCGTATGCCGACAACATCGTGCTGCTGAAGGATGGGCGCGTAGAGGCGGAAGGCACGCTCGACGAGCTGCTGGAGACGAGCGAAGAGATGCGGCGTCTCTGGAACCGCGAGTTGGAGTGAGACGGACAGCGGATAAAGAGGAAGCCCCCTCGAGGTTGAGAGGGGGCTTCCCTTTTGGACTGAACCTTGCTATGATAGGTAAACTTATTAAACGAGTTTAATAAGTTTACTGGAATCGAGGCGATGGGTTGTGAGCGAAAGATTATCGACGCCGAAAGACATGAAGAAGGTGATTCTAAGAGGCATTCGGACAACGCTGTTGGCGTCGGGAAGCGCTACGAAAGTCGAATTAAGCGAAAAGCTGGAGATCAGTTTTCCGACGGTCAGCAAGTTCGTCGCCCGGTTGGAGAAGACGGGCGAACTGATGTCCGTCGGTCTCGATGACTCTAGCGGCGGGAGAAGGGCACGACGATATGCATACAATCCGGATTATCAGTTGGGCGTCGCGCTGTTTCTAGAGAAAACGGAAACGCAATACATGATCTATAACCTTCTGGGCGAAGTCAAGGAAACAGGGGCCGCCTCCGGTTATCTTCAGGACGGATTCGAAGCGCTGGCGATGCAAATCGAGTCGTTGCTCGGGCTGCATCCTAGGATCCGTACGCTTGTATTCGGCATACCCGGATCGGTCGACAACGGGCGGATCATCTATATTCCGGGATACGAAAAGTTTCGGAATGTTGACCTTAAAGGCTATATGGAAGCGCGATTCGCGCTTCCCGTCGTCGTGGAGAACGATATGAACGCGGCCGTCTTGGGATACTATGACAAGATAGGCTCCAGCGAGAACAGCTCCATGATCTACTTGTATTTCGGCCAAAACGGACCGGGGGCAGGTATATTGGTAAACGGCAACGTCGTTCGGGGAAGTACGTCATTTTCGGGCGAAGTCTCTTTCGTTCCCTTGTATGACGACCGAAACTTTCAACAAGCGCTCGCGGCCGCGGACGGAACGGTCACTGCCATGCAGGAGGCCGCCGAGGTTGACGCAGTCAGCCGGTTGGTCGCCTCTTTCGCGGCCATACTGAACCCGAATACCGTAGTTTTTTGCCGCAACGAAGTCACAGAGGATCTACTGGATGCCATCGCGACCAGAAGCGCGTTCTACATTGCTAAGGAGCATTTGCCGAAACTTACGGCGAGCGACTGGAGAGAAGATTACTTGAACGGTCTGACAAAGCTAGGACGGAATCGAATGATTTCCGGAGACGACGATTGATTTGAAAATGGGAGCGCATCTATGAGTACGATTTTGCTATTGATCATCTATTTGGCCTTCATCAGCCTTGGGCTGCCCGATTCCTTGCTCGGCGCGGCGTGGCCCGTCATGCGGCATGGGCTGGACGCTCCGATCGGAATGGCGGGGGTATTATCGATGACGGTTACCGTCGGCACGATTGTATCCAGCTTAGGAAGCGGAGCCATTGTGCGCCGATTCGGCACGGGACGCGTCACGTTGGCAAGCTGTTTTGCAACGGCGGGGGCGTTGCTAGGTTTCTCCTATGCGCCCTCGATCGCTTGGCTGATCGTCTGCGCGATCCCGCTAGGACTCGGCGGAGGGGCGGTCGATGCCGCGCTCAACCATTATGTAGCGGCGCGTTATAAAGCTCATCATATGAGTTGGCTGCATTGCTTCTGGGGCGTGGGGGCGACGGCTGGTCCAATGATTATGGCCGCGTTCTTGTCCGGGAATGCTTCCTGGAGAGACGGATATCTGGCCGTAGCCGGCATTCAGTTTTCGTTAGTTCTTTTACTTTTCGTAACGCTTCCGTTATGGGGGCATCAAGCTAGAAAACAAGGTAGCGGCATCGGTGCGGAGCAAGCGGAGGCGGAACCGTCGCTTCGCGATCCTAAGGCTAAACCGAAGCTTGCGAAAGGTGTCAAGTATGCTTTGGCATCGTTTTTATTCTACTGCGGGGTCGAAACAACGGTTGGCTTGTGGGGCAGTAGTTATTTGGTGAAAGTGCAGGGGCTGTCTGCCGACAAAGCCGCGTTTTGGGTTTCGGTCTACTTCGCGGGCATAACGATCGGAAGGTTCATTACCGGATTCGTCACGTTCAAGGTGAGCAATCGGTTGCTGATTCGAGCCGGCCAGATCACGGCGCTTGCCGGTACTCTGCTCCTGCTGTTGCCGTTACCGACCGGTTTCGCGCTGAGCGGATTGCTGATCGCGGGATTGGGGCTCGCACCGATATTCCCAAGCATGCTGCATGAGACGCCTGCTCGATTCGGCGAGGCGCACGCACAACGAATCATGGGTTATCAGATGGCCGTCGCTTATACGGGAAGCACGGTAATGCCTCCGCTCCTCGGACTGCTGGCTGGATTCTCGACTATCGGTATATTCCCGCTGTATATTGTTATCTCGGCTGTCGCAATGCTGTTATTCTCGGAACGGTTGAATCTTTTGCTTAAGAGACGGAACGAACGAAACGACGCAATCCATCAATCCTGAAGGCAGGGGTTGTCTCATGAAAATGGATGTCGGCAAAGGTCCGGTGGCCTCGCTCTGTAATGGATCTATTTAGCGCAGCGATGGAACCGATCCATAACGCACGCAGCTTCCAAGTTTTAGGGTATAATTAGAAGAGCAATATGTAAAAGAGCAAAGGGGGGGGGATTCATGTTTGAGTGGGCAAGAAAGGTCACGCCAATGTACGCAGAAAGAGAGTTACAACACAAGCGGTTTAGTCTAAAAAAAATTACGTTTGACCAAACACCATCGGATATTAGTGACTTAGCCCTGTTCTTCTTGGCGGGCACTGTTATATTGGATGAAAGAATGCTGGTTGCCCTATATGCAAGAAGTGAGATGGCTCAGAAAATGATTATAGAACACATTGCCCCTCACTTTAAAGATGTTAAAGTCGTGTATGTAGAAAATGAAATTGAAGTAATACAAATGCAATTTTTGAAGTCGGAGTCGGCTGATTTGTTCAACAAAAGCACCTCGGAACTCATGACAATAATAAAGGACTTGTATAGAACCACAGATATGAGTGTCTGGAAAGCTGGGGAGAAGAGGGAACTCGGCTTTTACGCTGTGGATAAGGAGCAACTTGATAATCAAAGCCTCTTTATTTTCCCAGAATTACAAAGTTTCATTACCGAGGCTTATTTGGAGAGCAATGAGTCACTGATATTAATTCCAACGGGGTGGAGCTTTCATGATGATTTAAGGCATTCTATTTTTCTTAACTTCATCACATTAATCATCCCTGCGGTAACTTTATTGGTTGACGAAAACACGAGCGAGGTTGTAGCGCTGAAACTTTCAAGGGCAAGTTGAACCACTCCGCTAACGTGTACGAGAGCACAGCGGTACATCGCGAAGATTGGAGCTTGAATCGAATATTGAAGCGATTCAAGGGTCTATTAGGCTTTGACGAATACCATCGGTTGCTCATCGGATTTGAAACCTATCGAGAACCTCGCCGAATATTCCGAGTCAGGTATTACAGATGGCGAACAATTCTATCTGAAGGCGGGAGATGACAATATTTGGGAGTGGATAAGGATGAGATTGCGTAGGTCATTATGGGCGGTGGCATTCGCCATTACGGTAGGAAATGTATTTCCGGTGCCTTGCAATGCCGCTGCGGTTCAAGCTGCGGTACAAGACGAAGAAATCGAAGAAATACATTTTCCGGATCCATCGCTTGCTTGGCTGATTCGCCAGGAGATCGGCAAGCCCGCCGGCCCGATTCTGGCAAGCGACGTGGAGCGGATGGAAACGTTGGTCATCGATTATGACAAGTTTGAGGGAATCCGAGAGGTTGAGGGATTCGAGACAATCCGTGATCTTACAGGTATCGAGCGTCTTACGAATCTTCATACGTTGGAGTTGCGGGACGGTTATTCGGTGCAAGATGTTTCCCCGATTCAGCGATTGAAGTCTCTAAGGAAATTGTCGTTGTGGCAAACCACGATCGGGGATTTGACGCCGTTCGCTGAGCTGACGGAGCTCAGGGAGCTCGAGATTCAAGATATGGTGGCTATGGACTTGGAACCGTTCCGAAGCTTGACGAAGCTGGAATCGCTTTGGTTGGGTTCCAACCGGTTGAAGGACATAAGCGCCTTGGAAGCGATGCCGAATTTGCGGGAGTTGACGTTGTATGCGTGGGAGGAACGAAAGCTGAACGCCGCTCCGCTCTATGGTTTAAAAAACCTAAAGCTGCTGCATATCCCGAATGCGGGGATCGAGAACATCGAATTTGTAAACGCGATGCCGGAATTGCAAAGTTTAGATGTGCGCGGCAACCCGATCGGGGATTTCGCTCCGATCGCCGGATTGGCTAACCTTACCGTCTTATCCCTCGCCGGAGAGTCGGTGGAGGATTTATCTTTCGTCAGGACGCTCGAGAATCTCAAACATCTGGAAGCGGAGAGAACCCGAATTCGGGATTTAACGCCACTAGCACAGCTGGTGAAGCTTGAGACATTGAATCTAAGCGGAAACCCGATCGATACTATCGCCCCGCTCGCGTCGTTGACGAATCTGAGAACCCTCTCGCTCATGCAAACTTCCGTTCGGGAGCTCCAGAGTCTCGCGGGGATGAAGCAATTGGAGACGCTATATCTATACGAAACCCATATTGTCTCACTGAACGGGATCGAATCGCTGCCGCGTCTGCAACAGGTAAACATTCGGCGCAACGTCGTACCTGTGGACGGAACGCCCGGCGCCGAAGCGCTGCGAGATCGTATCGAAGCCGGAGGCGGTACGTTCGAATACGATGTCTACCCTTCCATTCCTGATATAGTCATATACCTGCATGATGAGCGGGTGTATGCAGGAGGCAAGTATCGGGATCTCCCGGCTCCCGCTTATGTGGAAGCATCGCGAACGATGGTGCCGCTCCGGTTCATTACGGAGTATCTCGGAGCGACGGTCGATTGGAACGAAACGGAACGAATGATTGACGTTATACTGGCTGGCAAATCGGTGCGTCTTACAGTCGATTCCGACAAGGCTGACATAAGCGGGAAGGAGCTCATACTTGATGCTCCGCCTCGCATCGTGAACGGAACGACGTTCGTTCCGTTGCGCATTCTCTCCGAGCAGTTCGGTTTGCGTGTCGATCACTACCCAATGTTGGGCGTCGTAGGACTCGTTAGCAATCCGTAGTGTAACAACATTATGAATCGTGTATGCAGCGTCCGGCGATAGGTTCGTCGGACGTTACTTATTAGAGGAGTGGCGGAAGCGGCGGCGGAAGACATGGAACTGATTAAGCGGGCGCGTTAATGCTAGCTATGTTTGCATTCGCAACGTCGTTATCTGGAATGTATAAGGATAATACCCAAAAAAGGAAAGGTGCTATTAAATACAACTAGGAGGTTTCTTTTTAATGGACGACTGGGAGATAAATATTCATCAACGAATGGAGGAGATCGACAAGATCCTTCGCAAACTGATTGAAGGGCCGGGGGATGAGCTAGGCGTTGCTTTCGGTATTGTAACGAAAGTTAGCGACATTCCTGGGGTACCGCCATCGTGGACGATTCGCATCGATGACTCCCAAACTGTTCTCACCGCGGACATCTTGTTTCGTTATATGAGCGAGCATAAGGATTTGAAGATTGCGATAGATTGCTTTATGCGTGACCACTTTCCATCCTTTGTCTCATTTTTCGGCTCAAGGTAGTATAACCAATATTGCGAGGCGAACGGGGAGAAGAGTTAAATAACGCGATCAGAGTACCGTACTTACATATTTGACATTTCTGATGTACACTAACCTTGTGGATTATATTTCCAATAGGTGGTGAATGTAAAATGGGTGACCAAGTAATCAATAATTGTGAGAAGACGCTGCCAAGCGTGAGAGAGGAAGCAACCGTTAAATCAGTTGCTTGCATTGAAGTACCTGTTGAAGACATGCAACGTGCAGTTGACTTCTATGTGTTTCAGTTGGGCTTCTATATTAACACCGCTAAAAATCGCTTTCCTATTGAACCAGACAACACTGAAGTATTTATTTACCCTGCATCAGGAGCAGAAATCATGCTTGTCAAAACTGATGGAGAAGAACGTCTTGCTTTTACTCATAAAGGAAAACCCAACCATGTACTCATATTGGAAATTAGCGAGGACATTCTTAAATGCCATAGCAGATTAATTGAGGCTGGCATTAGGATAAGCCCAATTAAAGATAGCGGCGGATGTGGAAAATCTTTTGATGTTCTCGACCCTGATGGGAATTTAATTAAATTGTGGTTTGGTTATCCAAGTTAAAGGCTCAATTAGAGACGATCCAACGAAAACGGCTGCCTCGCTGAAGGCAGCCGTTGCTTACTATAGTAAACTCTAGCGGCCATCGCCTTCCGCGTGCATGACCCGATACGGTCAATCATTGAAAATTGTATGAAATCGCAACAAAAACAGCATCCGCGCGTCAAAGATATTGTCGGACGATGTCGAAGAGCGCAAGATCCTCGGCTTCGGAGACAATACAAGATTAACAGGAGTATCGGATGAAACACTACAGTTTGGCCGCAATCTTCTTCGCGTTGATCGTTCTATTCGCGCAACCGGGACATGCGTCCGCGGGCGTCACAACGGTTTATTTGGACGGACAAGCGCTTGTCTTACCCAAGAACGGTCAAGTCCAAATCGTAAATGACAGGGTGATGATCCCTATACGCGTCGTCGCCGAGGGGCTGGGTTTTTACGTCGTATGGGAGCAGACGGGTAAAATCAGCATAAGTCGCGGCGGAACCTCACTCCTTCTAAGCGTAAATGAACCGACGGCTTTCGTGAACGGGGCCGAGGTTACCCTGTCGGCTGCACCGATCGTCGCGACGGATACTACGCTCGTGCCCATTCGGTTCGTCAGCGAGCAGATGGGTCTCCTCGTAGATTGGTCCGAGGCTGAAAGGGCCGTGTATGTAACGTCGCCGCCCGAATCGCCGCCCCCGCCGGCAAACACGGATTTGGCTACGGTTAACGGGATCCGCTTCGGCGACGACAGCTTAGTCATCGCGTTGGACAAACGCGTTACGCCGCATGTGTTTACCCTTAGAGGCCCGAACCGGCTTGTCGTCGATCTGCCGCAAGCGATGTTCGCCGAAGCGTTGGCGGACGTACTGCCGTTGGACAAGCAGCAAAGCGGCTCGTTCGACGTCGCGGATTCCGCGAACGTAACGAAGATCAGATACGCGCTGTTCAATGTCGACCCTTCTACCGTGCGAGTCGTCGTCGATTTGCGCCGCAGCGCCTCGTACACGCTGACCGACAACGGCGACGGGCTCCTGACGGTCGTATTGTCGGAAGACCCGCAGGCGCAAGACAGGAAAACGATCGTCATCGATCCGGGCCATGGAGGCAGCGATCCGGGGGCGATCAGCGCGACCAAGAAGCCAGAGAAACAATTTACCTTGGCGCTCGGCTTGAAAGTGGAACAATTGCTAAAGCAAGAACCGGGGCTCGAAGTCGTTATGACCCGTAAGGAAGACATCGCATTGTCCCTGGAGGAGCGGGTGCGGACTGCCCGTGACGCGAACGCCGACTTGTTTGTGTCCATTCACGGCAACAGCATCAATCCCCCGGCAAACCCAAGCGGGACGGAAACGTACTATACCCGGAGCGAGAGCTTGCCGTTAGCCGAGGCGATGCATCGCCATCTATTGGCGGCTACGGGCCTGCCAGACCGGAAAGTAAGGCAGGCTAGCCTGCATGTCACCCGGGAGACGAGGATGCCGGCCGTTCTTCTCGAGATCGGATATCTCAGCCATGCGACCGACGAGTCACTCATGTATACTGAGATCTTCCAGCAGCGCGTCGCCGAAGGCATTGTCGCAGGCATCAAGGAATATTTAAGTTTATAATAGAGATGAAACGAACGTTAAGGGGGAGCGTCATGAAAAATATCGGATACGCATTGGCGTTGTTCGCCCTGCTTAGCCTTGCTGCGGGATGCGGCGCCAACCCTTCGGCCTCGCCCGAGGGGAAAGGGTACATTGAAACGGTATCGGATGGCGGCAACGGCGGCCATAACGGCGCCGGCGAAGCGAAACCGACTCCTACGTCCAATAAGATGACGATTCAGGCTTATTACACGGACGACGATATTATGGAGCTGCATCCATTCGTCCGGGAGATTGAGGTTTCCCCCGAGCATTCGAAGTATGAGGGCGCGTTCAACGCTCTGCAATCGGAAGATGGCGGGGTCACAACCCTCTGGAAACACGTCGAGCTTAACAGCATTACGTTTGTCGCCGAGAGTGGCCGACTGTCGATGAATATCAGTTTACCGGACGAAGCCCGGCTCGGGGCCGGAGGCGAAGCATTGGCCCTCGAAGCGCTCAAGAACACGATGTTCCAATTCGACGAGGTTAAGCACATCGAACTGACCGTGGACGGCCGACAGGTGGAATCGTTAATGGGCCATGTCGACCTAGAGCATCCGATAACCCGGCCGCAATGAAACGAGCCTTAAGAAGACGGACTTCCCGGAGGGAGCGGATTAAGGTAAGACAGCTCTTCTTGTTGAACTAGCAGGGACGTGAGTGCGCCGATGGTAGAGGAGATTTGCCCACAATTTGGTGGCGCAAGTCTTTTTTCTATATACAAACGGATTTTCCACTAGGTATGATAGTACTCAAATATTCTTTCAATAAAAGGTGGATGCCGCAATGAACGAAACCGCACCAGAACTTCAGTTATTCGACGACTTGAAGCCGGAGTTAACCTCGTTCTGTTATAGGATGCTAGGATCAATCGATGACGCGGACGATGCCGTGCAGGAAACCTTTATTCGCGTCTGGCAAAGTTGGAACTCCTTCCGACAGGAATCTTCATTTAAAACGTGGGCCTACCGGATTGCATCGAACATTTGCCTGGACAAGCTAAGACAAGCGAAACGCCGCATTCGCCCCGTAGACTTCTTTGACCCTGCGGAATCCATCGTCGAACCTCGCGAGACGTTGCCGGACTCGTCTTGGATCTGGCCGGCCCCTGACTTTTCGAATAATCCTGAAGATCTTTTCATCCGCAAAGATACATTGCATATCTGTTTTGTTACCCTCTTACAGCTCTTACCCCCTCGCCAACGTGCTGTGATTATTTTGAAGGATGTATTCGAGTGGCCCTCCAAGCAGATCGCAGAGACGTTAGGGATGTCGCCGGCAGCGGTGAACAGCGCCCTGCAGCGAGCTAGAGAAACGTTGGAGCGGGAACAGAATCGTTCCAATGAATTCAGCATGAAGGAAGAGATGCCTGATCGGGAGTTACTGTCGCGTTACGTGGAAGCCTTCGAACAATTCGATATTACCGCCTTGGTCGCCCTGTTTCATGAAGAAGGTCGGATGTCGATGCCTCCTTTCCCTATGTGGGTACGCGGCAAGGACGACTTGTTCAAGTTTTTTACGCTTACGCGTTTGCACTGCGAGGGGTCTCGGTTCATTCCGGTTTCGGCGAACGGCGGTTTCCCTGCGTTGGCGCAATATATGCCGAGCAAAGAAGAGGACGGCTTGGTTCCCTGGGGGATCCACATCTTAGAAATGAGAGACAAGAAGATCATCCACGTGCAAAATTTTATCAATCGAAAATTATTTTCCCGTTTCGGGCTTCCGGATCGATTGGACCGATGAATTCCCTCCGTTGGTTTCGTCTATAGATGTGAAAACCAAAAACAAGAGAGGGTGTTCTTACGATGGAAACGAAACAATTCACGAAGGTTACAGTGCAAGCCGTTATTCAAGCGCCGGTAATGAAGGTTTGGAAGTACTGGACCGAGCCGCAGCACATCACGAAGTGGAATCAAGCTTCGGACTCATGGCACGCGCCGAAGGCGGAGAACGATCTGCGGGTCGGAGGCAAGTTCCTTACCCGAATGGAAGCGAAGGACGGAAGCATGGGGTTCGATTTCTTCGGAACTTACGACGTCGTGAAGCCGCAGGAGCAGATTTCATACACATTGGGAGACGGGAGAAAGGTTGAGATCACCTTCATGTATCAAGGGAACGAAACCAAGGTGATTGAAATTTTCGACGCGGAAGGCACCCATTCTATTGAGATGCAGCAGGCCGGATGGCAAGCGATTTTGGATAATTTCAAGAAATATACGGAGGAGTCCTAGAATAGGGGGATGACAGTCCTGAAGATCGAGATGAAGACGAAAACGGGGATAACGATCGCAAACGACATCACTAAGGCGCGGCTTTGGTCGGCACGCGCCATGAGCGGAATCGTCATTCTGTTCATGCTGTTCGATGGCATCGGGAAAATCGTCAAGCCGGCACCAGTGGTAGAAAGCACGCTCGCACTCGGATTCGCCGAGAACCACCTTGCAACGGTGGGAGTTCTAGGTCTGCTCTGCACCATCTTGTATGCCTTACCGCGAACGCGGTTCTTGGGGGCGGTTCTGCTCACGGGCTACTTAGGAGGCGCGGTGGCCGCACATCTCAGGGTGGATAATCCATTGTGGTCTCATATGCTGTTTCCCGTCTATGTCGCCATACTTGCTTGGGGGGCGCTGTGGCTGATCGATCGAAAATTCCGCAATCTCCTCTGGGAACGCAAATAACTTAATTGCAATCCATGGGAAACCGGGCCTGCCAGCCTGCCCGTACGTTGACTGCTTGGCTGATCACCGAGGCTTGGCACTGCCAGACGAATACGTTTGAGCACAAGATGAAGCCGGCAAACGTTAAAGTGGTGACAGACAGATATTTCCTCCGCTGAGCCGCCTGTTGTGACAAGCTGCCTACCGAAGGAAACAGACAACCCTACATCCGTTTGTTAAGCTACCTCGGAGACGATAGTTCCATAAACGACCACGGCAGCCGGCCAACGATCGGCTGCCGTTTCCATTAAAGAAAGGCAGTTTAATTAAATGCATTCGGATTATATTGTTTGAAAGAACTTTAGGAGAGCCTCTTGCGTCATAATATATAACCGCGTCGGAGGGGGTTGTGATTATAAAAAAGTTATCAAGCTGGATTCCACTTACACTATTAACGTTCGGGTTGGCAATGTCTTTGAGTCAAAATGCTGCCGCAAAAGAAGTGAAGCCATTTGTTAAGATTACCTCAAGTGTTTTGGAGGATTCCTCATTTTACGGGGTCATCATTGATAATCGCACATACGTCAATTTAGAAGGTCTCAAGAAATGTTTACCTTTCTACGTGTTGGATAAAGGCGTTGGTTGGGAAGAAAAATCAAAAACTTTATGGGTATATGGAATTCCGTACCCAGATGACCCAAATGCGTATCTTAGATTTACTATTGGTGCTAGTGAATTCAGGGCTGGGGACCATATTTTAGAAGGAGATATCGAGGTGATTGATGGGCATATTTATATGCCCTTAAGACCAATAATGGAGTTTTATAACTTGGACATAAAATGGGACGAGAAAGACAAACAAGTGACAATTGATAACGATGATTGACTATTGACTTCGCTAGCTGGCAGTTTACATCAAGAAGGTAATATCGGATTTTAGCGAAGAAGTATACCAAAATAAGAAAGGGTAGATGGTTTGTGGTGAACTAGGCTACTTTATAGGTCCAGAATTTTGGAATAACGGCTATGGCGCAGAAGCGTGCGCTAAACTTGTTGAATTTGGCTTTAGAACGCTTGAGCTTGAAAGGAATTATGGAAGATGCATGGCAAAAAATACGGCTTCTAAGCGTGTAATGGAAAAGTGTGGGCTAAAGTTGAAGGTATAGCAAAACACGAGGTTTAAAGTGGAATAATTATGAAGATGTTATCCATTTATGATTGATTCGTTCTGAATGGATTAATTTCTGAGTTTGAAAAACAAAATGGGCAATATAACGCTACTTTCCAGTCGTTGGAGGCGAATATAAGCGAGGGGAGGGATAATCATGAGTCAAGGTATGGTCTATTCTATATTGTATGTTGGTATGATTTTTCTTTACGTTGCAGGAATTGCTTTAGCCTTATACGTAATATTTCGTGTACTACAGTTTATCAACCGCAAAGAAAAGCGAGACGCGAGGATGTTAGAATTACTCGAGGATATTTCAAAACGATGAAAACTATTGGGACAAGAGTTTAGCGATGGAACCGATCCATCGCTTTTTCTGCGTTCCGCGCGGCCGCTCATCTATCTGGCAGTTTAACGGAACTATGTAAATATAAAGGGAGTCAAATTTATATCATCTTTTAAGGGTGGGGATCCTATAAAAACTATTTACCAACCAGCATTAGTTGTAATCATGGTCTCTTTGTTGGGGTGTTCACCATCCCAGTCAAGCCAAGATGAAAATAAGAAAAATCCAAACGTATTAAGCGAGCCCCAAGGCTCCGATGTTGAAGAACCAATTAGAGGACAAACCAAAGAAGAAATTTAATTAGAAATGGGGTTGCCCTTAGCGGGCGAAAACGTGTTTAATCCAATAACAGTAAGCCCAAGAGACATAATTCAAGGCTTGGAGGTGGTCAAAATTCAAGCATTTGAAGGGACTCCCGATTACCCTCACGATACCGTTTTGGCGAGTTTTAGAGGAAGGATTATCGTTACTGGGAAGGAAGAATATTTGCCGGAGGATAAAGAATTTGGTTCTGATCAAATGGTCGTGCTCTTTCTTGATACTGCAGAGGAAAAGGATGTACCCATCTCCCATCATGGCCGATGGGAGCAAATGATCGCATTTAATAACCTAATGGAAGCCTCAACTTCACTCCACATCCAGCCGGGCGAAGTTCGGGAGAATGTGACGATTTTGTTGGAGGATAATACGTATGCATTTTTGCCGACGGACGCGTACAGTGTTGCGAATTTTGTAAGGATAGTAGATTGATATCATCAAGACTAATGGGACTATAGCTTAGCAATAGTACCGGTCCATTATCCAGACTTGATTTATTCAGGCCATTGAATAAACAGGGAGCAGTTCTTGCGAAGCAGATACTCACCGTTTCATTGAAGTAACTGGCAGAAGAGATCAACAACCGATGAATCCCCAGCAACAATTAACCATATTTGTTTCGTCAATACTATGACTAATTAATTGAAGCTTTGGGGGTAAATGACTTGAAGAGATCTTTGATGTCTCTTGTTTTTCTGTTGGTGATGATGGGCATCGTTATTGGATGTACGAAATCTGATTCGCAAAATGAAACGCCGATTGCTGGCATTGGAGATGATCTTCCTGTGGTCAGAGGTGAAACGCCTCCGTTGCCGAAGTTGAAATCGGGAAACGTTGAGATCCCAGTAGTATTGGGTTCCTACGCGTGGAAAACTGAAACTGACATGGTGGGACCGTTGGAGTTGCTCAGAACGAAAGGCTACGAGCCCGTTTCACTCGTTGGGGGCACCGAGATCGAAATATCTTTCGATTACGAACCGAATCCATCGGAAGTGTTCATCAGGGAAGTTGACCCAAGCGGCGAGGGTTTTATTTCCGAACAGAAACTGGAGGACGATAAATTTATCGCTTCCGACAAAGCGGGAAGGCAGATTTACGCGATAGACGCGAGATGGGGCGTAGAGGGGAATGTCGTGGACGCGGCGGCGATGTATTATTTTCAAGTCTCGATCGACAATGAAACTTTAGATGTATCCTTGGATAGCGTGTTAGCTACTCTTGATGAAGCGGGCATCCAGTATGCAGGAAGGAATGAATCCCCTAGTGCATACGACTTTCAAAGAGAAGGCGCTGAGCGATATTTGTATAAGCTTGAACCTGGAAAATTGACAGCTTACATTTTTAACGCGATTGAACAGAGAAGAGAAGTACAGCGTGACCCATTTCCAGCAGCGGGAGCAGTGCCCCCAAACGGATCATATGGAATGGGCAAAGTTCTCGTCTTTTATTACGATGGCGATAAAATAATGGCTGAGAAGCTTATGGACGCGTTTAAAAAGCTGGGTGCTGAGGAAGGAATTCACTCAGATTAGGTGACTACGCTAACGGAGACGCTAGTTCAATAATTTATTTTCAAAATAAGGATTAACCCCTCCCAAAGATAGTGAGGCTGATAGTAATTAGCATTGGGAGGGGTTTTGTTTAATGAAAATGACTCATCTCTGGAAATTGTATGAAGCCGATAAGCGTATTCTGGGTTTTAGTCCGCATACTTTAAAAGCGTATTCCCTTCAGTTTAAGGTACTTGTCCGTGAGATAGGTAACCTTAACATTAGTGAAGTGACATTGGACTTATTGAAGGAGTACCTGGCTAGACAGTCAGAGCGGCTAAAGCCTAGCAGCATGGGCCACCGTATACGCTTTATTCGGTCCTTGTTTCGGTTTGCTTTTGAGGAAGGACACATTGCGAATAATCCTACTACAAAGCTCAAAGAACCCAAAGTGGAAAAGAGGTTCCCCAAGTTCCTGATCGAGGAAGACGTGATTCATTTAAAGATCACCTGCGATTCTCCGCGCGAACACGCACTGCTGGAGTTCCTTTACTGCACCGGTTGTCGGGTTGGTGAGGTGCACAGGTTAGATATTGAAGATATCAACTGGGAGAGCTGTTCCGCGATTGTGCATGGTAAAGGCTCTAAGCAGCGGGAAGTGTATTTTACAACTGAATGCAAGGTCTGGTTAAAGAGATACCTTGAGGCGCGTAAGGATTCTTGCAAAGCGCTTTTCGCGACGGAGTCGGCTCCTGTACGGCGGATGGCAATACCCACCATTCGTTATGCGGTTAAGAAGCTTGCAGCCCGCGGGGAAGTTACGGCAAACTTTTATCCTCATCGCTTTCGTCATACATATGCTTGCCATTTACTTGATAACGGTGCGCCATTAGACTTTATTCAAGGGATGCTGGGTCACGAAAAGGCATCAACAACACAGATCTACGCACAATTACGCGGGGAACGTCGTCGGGAATTGTATAGGCGATATTTTTAGGGCCTTGGGCTCCAATGAACATACCCGCAACCTTCCAACCTTTGGAAGCGTACATAAAAAGTGCACGCAAACGATTGGAGGCGGGTAGTTTGTACTTGATTATTGGGTTGTGCGTTGTAGTCGTGCTAGGAATAATCAGTATAGACGTTAGGTTAAAGAAAAGATTGGAGAATGACGACCGCATCATTGAGAGGCTTGATACCATAATCAACACGCTAAAGAAAAACAATGACGAGCATAAGGAATGATCTAACCTTCGAATTAACAGGATGATACTTGGCTCTTGTTTAGGACATGACGGTAGCCTTTCATACGATTACGATTGGCTGCCGTTGTCCGTTGAAGTAACTGGGCAGTTTTATTTCATGTTTTAACAAAGAAAACAAGACCCTAAGACGGGTCTTGTTAGGAGTTTGCGGTAAGTTGCCGCAGAACGTCATGCACATCGATGTGGGATCTTTTCTCGATAATTTTTCCATCTGCAATTCGCAAGAGCATCATCAATGAAAATCTCACACGATTTCCGGTCGCGGGGACGCCGAGTAATGGGATGCCCGTATGTGTCCCTTCGAAAATCAAATACACTGCTACTCGGTCCCCTTCTGCAACCATACCTTCGATAGGCATCTTGAATCCCGGAAAGGCTGCAAAGTTCTTCTTTTCCGATTCTTTAAGACCTTCGACACCACGAAACCGTGTATCGACTTGAGGGTAGAAGACAAAATCCTCGTGGCAAAATGATTCAAGGGCCGCATAGTCTTCTCGCTCGATCGTCTCATAGAAACGACGGACTAGCTCTTTGTTGTCTTCAACTTTCATCCGCTGCATCTCCGTTAGAAAGTGTAAGCTTCCCCGTCATTCGGCACTCTTACATGAGAAGAGATTCCCTTCTCATTAAGGAAGCTTCGTAATTCTTCTCTAGACAACATCCAGTGATTTACTGCTTCCATATGGACCGAGAGAATGGTTGCTTCCGGAGCAGCTTTGTAAACGTTGTAGATATCCTCTTTCCCCATAACAAGGGAACCGCCTTGTAAGAACTGGTTGTCGCCGCCGTTGACGACGATGACTTCCGGCTTGTGCGTTTCGATTGTGTCTTCAACAGCCTCGTACCAAACCGTATCTCCGGCGAGATATAACGTCTTTTCGCTCGGATGCTTAAAAACGACACCGCACACATGACCGGCAAGCTTTAGGATTTTCCCTCGGCCATGCTCGCCTTTCGTTTTGACGAGTCCGATGTCACCAAATACCGTGTTTTCTTTCAATACCTCGATATTCGTGAAGCCAGCCTTGCCCAATTCATTCGCATCTTCTTCGTTTTGGGCGAACATCTTGATCCCCTTCGGCAACGTCTCTTTCGCGGCCTCGTCCCAGTGATCTAAGTGCAGATGGGTTACAATTACAGCATCAAGGTTTTCGGTGATGTGCTCAATGGATGTCGGCAAACCGACCAAAGGGTTATTTTGATCTTGTCTTGCCGAATTTGGGAAAGGAGGATATGCCCCCTTCTCTGCAAGGAAGGGATCAACTAAAATTTTCTTGCCGGCATATTGGACGACGAGCGTTGCATTTCGAATGAGTTGAATCTTCAATGGGTCGAGCTCCTTTACTTTTATATGGTATAGCTTCTCCTGCGCTCTGTTAATGAAAACAGGGTGCTGCTACCCGCTGGCTGTACGGCGTTGAACCGTATAATAAAATGATAAATAAAAACAGGAATGGGATCGATACTTTGACGAAACCCTTTTCGTAAAAACAATTTCATGGCGAAAGGAATAACTATGCTACTTGATCACATTGATATGCAGATCCTTCAGATCCTGACTAGAAATTCACGTATTCAATGGAAGGAGTTAGGCGAACAAATTCACATGACGGGGCAAGCCGTAGGGAATCGCATCAAGAAACTTGAGGATAACGGCGTTATCAAGGCGTATACCCTAATTGTTGATGAGATGAAATTAGGGTTAAACTATACGGCATTTGTCATTATTACCATGAAGTCGGCGAACCACGCTTCATTTATTCATCTTCTTAACAATCGGAATGAAGTGGTCGAAGCTCATCGGATTTCGGGGGAAGGTTGTTATCATTTAACGATCAAGGTGGCATCCCAAGAACAATTAAACCATGTTCTTAATCAATTACTCGATCATGGGAACTACAGCTTGAATTTGTCCGTACAGAAAATCAAACAACGTAGTGCACTGGATGCTACCTTTGAATGATTGAAAAAACAATAGGTTGGGAAAAGGAAATGTCGGATGATAAGGCCGCCGATTGGGGTTAGAATCAAATGTTACATGGCCGGCGCATTCAGCTATCGGGGACAATAGTGCAAACGTCTGAACTGCAGCAGGCGTGCGGCTGCTTTGACAAATAAGCACACCTTGGTATGCTTATTTATTTGACTATTGAAGTTCGATTTTTCAAGTCCCAGATAGGCAGACGGATTTTGCTTTCGACTGTCCTCCACCATTTGCCAATCGCTTCTGTTCCTGCTGGATGAGACGATCGGTCGCGATTTATGCGCACGGCACGGACCGGTTCCGCCTCTGATTGATCGCATAGCGAGAACAAGTTCTTCTCAAACAAGTGTTGGAAGGTATCGCCAGAAGTAAGGTAAAATCGGAGCGAGTCAAATATTACCTTATTTTGGGGGTGGATA
Source organism: Paenibacillus antri (assembly GCF_005765165.1). Lineage (NCBI taxonomy): Bacteria > Bacillati > Bacillota > Bacilli > Caryophanales > Paenibacillaceae > Paenibacillus > Paenibacillus antri. The sequence continues at coordinate 188,428 of NZ_VCIW01000013.1, forward strand.
GCTGATGAGATACAGCTATTGTCCAAAATGCGGCAGTTCCTTGCGACTTAACGAGAAGAACAGGCTCGTTTGCAAAGGGTGTAGTTTTGTGTTTTATCAGAATCCCACGGTGGGCGTTGCTATGATTCTCATCCGGAATGGTAAGGTGTTGCTTGGACGAAAGCGGGGACGATACAGCGGACAATGGTGTGTACCATGCGGTCATGTAGAGTGGGGAGAAGATGTGTATGATGCGGCAAAGCGTGAAATGTCAGAAGAGACAGGGCTTCGCATAGAGCTTACAACTCCATATACCGTCACTTCCCTTTATGGCGAGCCATACAGGGGCACTGAATGGTTTAATCCCAAGCAGCAGAGCGTCATGATCTGGTTTCTGGTTAAAGAGACCGGCGGTGAGCTATGTGCGGGAGACGACATCGACGAAGTGGGTTATTTTTCTTATGGGGAACTCCCCAAAATTGCTTATCCTGCACATGAAATCGTGATTCGCAAATTGTTGGAGGAGCAACTCATAAGCTAGCATCAACAGATAATTAACACAAATACCGATATGTTATTTGAGCAAATGTTTTACGCTAAACGGGTACTTTGGTGTAATTTTCAACATTGAAAGCGGAGTATTGAACAAATTGGTAAGGGGGGAGATTGTATGGGGAAATTTCTAAAATGCTTTATTATTGTTTTTGTAGCGTTATTGGTTTTAATCGGCATCCTCCATTTTATAGGGTATTTGAACTTACAAGTTGAGATGTGAACAAACTTAAGCAGAGTGCCGTGGGATAGACACGGTTGCATCGTTGTGTTAACGGAGAACGAGAGCCTGTCAATGACTACAGGCTGCCAACTGTTGCTTTTAAGCTTTCGGGCAACATAACCCAACTCAAATTAAGGGCGCAGGGTCTTTCAATGAAAAAATTTTTAGAGTATGTTACCAATCACCTTATGGACACTTTCTTGGGTCTTCTTGGGTTATATTTAGCATGCTCTGGAATTTTTGATTCTATATAGTTCCGAGTGATCCTTATTTTTCCTTGTTTATTGAAATAACGAATTCGATAGTTCAGAAGCAAACTACACAGTCGGCCTGACGATCGGCTGCCGTTGTTCGTTGAAGTAAAACTGGGCAGTTATGTGCAACTTCTGGTGATTGGAAGCGTATCTCCCTTAAAGTGTACCGAGGGGATAGGTGATATGAAAAAGGTTGGTTTTTTATTGATTTCATTAATTGCAGTTTTAATTATCTTTGGGGGATATCAACTCCAGAGACCTATTCTTACGGAACAAGAGGCTGCATCAAAAGCAAAACAATATCTTGAAACAGTGAACCAAAAATTAGATTTAAGTTATAACATAAATATTGTTGAGATAGGAGCATTAAATAAAGATACGTTTTGGAATAATGTTACTGGTAATCGAACTTAATATATCCATATTGACGGTGTAGCTATCTTTCTTGAAGCGGATTCTGGCGAATTTACTCAAATGATTTTTCCTTTGGATGGTGTAATCGCTAAGGAGGAGCATCCTGACTGGTTTCGTTAGGCATTCATTAAACTAACGGAGACAAGAGCCCAGCGATAAAATTTACTGCATTTATTCGGAGGGCCGCATAATATTGGCGGTTTGGCTGTGAAGGAGGGGGAGTATGCTCTACATATTTAGCGGTTTGCCAG